>JACCXE010000372.1 GCA_013697265.1 Actinomycetota bacterium
ATGGTGATCTGCAACCACCGCGACTTCGACTACAAACACGCCTGCTTCCAGGCCTACAACCGTTGGATCGCGCAGTACTGCGGCGCGCACCCGGACCGGTTGCTCGGCTGCGGGCAGACCGCGATGCGATCGCCCGAAGAAGGCATCGAGGACCTGAAGGACATCAAGGCGCTCGGCCTGCGCGGCGTGATGATGCCGGGCGTGCCTCAACTCGAGGACTACGACTCGCCCGTCTACGACCGGTTCTTCGAGGCCGCGATCGAACTCGAACTGCCGCTGTCGTTTCACATCCTCACGACGCGCGGTGAAAAGACCCGCGGCCCGGCGATGAGCCAGTTCCTGTCCACCGTGCGGGGCTGCCAAGACATCATGGCCATGTTCGTGTTGGGCGGCGTGTTCGAGCGTCACCCCGACCTCAAGGTGGTGTGCGTCGAAGCCGACGCGGGCTGGGTCCCCCACTTCATGTACCGCATGGACCATGCCTTCAACCGGCACCGCTACTGGTTGAAGCCGGGCCAGGAGTTGTCGAAACTGCCGAGCGAATACTTCGCCGAGAACGTCTACGTCACGTTCCAAGACGACTGGACGGCGTTTCGCTTCGCGGACGCGATGAACTTCAAGCGGTTGATGTGGGCCAACGACTTCCCCCACAGTGACTCGACCTGGCCCTGGTCGCAAGAACTGCTCACCGAGCACACGGCGCAGTTGTCGACCGAGCAGCGCGACGCGATCTTGCAAACGAACGTGGCCGATCTCTACAAGATCGACACCTCGACGCTCATGGAGGTGCACTGATGGCTGAACACGATGTCGTGATCCGCAACGGCACGGTGATCGACGGCACCGGTGCCGACGCCCGCACCGCCGATGTGGCGATCACCGGCGGCGTGATCACCGAGGTCGGTCACGTGGATGGGTCAGGCACCCACGAGATCGACGCCGACGGTGCCCTCGTGACGCCGGGCTTCGTGGACATTCACACGCACTACGACGGCCAGGCCGTGTGGGACGAGCGCCTGCAACCGTCGTCGTGGCACGGCGTGACGACGGTCGTGATGAGCAACTGCGGCGTCGGCTTTGCCCCCGTGCGCGAGGAAGACCGCAACCGCCTCGTCGAGTTGATGGAAGGCGTAGAAGACATTCCGGGCACCGCGATCCACGAGGGCATCTCGTGGGAGTGGGAGAGCCTCCCCGAGTACCTCGACGCGATCGAGCGCCGTCGCCACGACATCGACTTCGCCGCGCAGGTCCCCCACGGCGCGCTGCGCTTGTTCGTGATGGGCGACCGCGGGGGCCGGGGGGACGCGGCCACGCCCGAAGACATCGCGGAGATGGGCCGGCTTGCGGCCGAAGCGGTCGACGCCGGCGCGCTCGGCTTCACCACGTCGCGTACCCGCAACCACCGCACGATCAAGGGCGAGCCGACCCCCACGCTGAAGGCGGCGCGCGAAGAACTGGTCGGCATCGCCGACGCGCTCGGCCATCTCGGCAAGGGCGTGCTGCAGGTGGTGTCGGACTTCTTCGACATCGACGACGAGTTCGGCACCGTTCGGGCCATGGCCGAAAGCTCGGGCCGGCCGATCTCGATTTCACTGGCGCAGAATGCGGTCTTTCCCGATCAGTGGCGCGAGCTGCTCGACCGCTTGGCCGAGGGCAACGACGCCGGGTTAAAGATGACGGGCCAGGTGGCGCCCCGACCGGTGGGTCTCGTGCTCGGGCTTCAGGCGTCGATGAACCCCTTCCTCGGCAATCCGGCCTACGTGGAGATCGCGTCGCTGCCCCTCGACGAACGGGTAGCGGCCATGCGGGGCGACGGTCGGCGCGCCGCGATCCTCGCCGCGGCTGAGGGACACAACGGCGTGTTCGGCTTCGACCGAATCTTCGAACTGGGCGACCCGCCCGACTACGAACCCAAGGCCGAGAACTCGATCGCGGCGCGGGCCCAGCGCGAAGGCCGCGCCGCTACCGAGCTGGCCTACGACCTCGTGCTCGGCGACGACGGCACGGCGCTGCTGTACACGCCGTTTCTCAACTACGTCGGTGGCAACCTCGACGCCACCCACGAGATGCTCGCCCACCCCCACACCGTGCCTGGCCTCGGCGACGGCGGCGCGCACGTCGGCACCATCTGCGACGCCAGTTTCACCACGACGCTGCTGACGTTGTGGGGCCGCGACCGCGACCGCGGCAAGTTCGAACTCCCCTACCTCGTGCAGCAGCACTGTCGTGACACGGCGCGCACAGTCGGCCTCTATGACCGGGGCGTTCTTGCGCCGGGCTACCGGGCCGACGTGAACGTGATCGACTTCGACGGGCTGCGCCTGTCGCCGCCCGAGATTCATCACGACCTCCCCGCGGGCGGTCGTCGCCTGCTGCAAAAGGTGCAGGGCTACAAGCACACGATCGTCAACGGCGTCGAGACGTACCGCGACGGCGAGGCCACCGGCGCCCTGCCCGGCGCGCTGGTGCGCGGCGCCCAGCCCACTCCTGTTTAGGTGTCCGCCAAACGGGGGACGCTCATTGCTCCGTGTAGGCGCAGCGCACGCTCGGCGTTGCGACGAAGTTGCTGCCACCTCTGTGGCGACCGGGCCTTGGTCACTAAACGTTCTCGTCGCCAGGTGTGATGGCGACCCGGCTCCGAGCTCTGACCCCCGAGCGCAGAGACTCACGAGTGGCAAGACCGAGCCGGAATCAAAAGCATCCGATTACCAGTGTGCTTGATCGAAAACACGTCGCCCTGGCCGGGTCCGGTGACGATCTCCGCACTCCAGTCACGTCCACCGTTGTCGGTCACGACCTCTTTGACCGTCACGCTCGACAGCGGAGGCACTGTCGCTTCCTTGAAGAAGTTCTCCTTGACATCACCGGGCTGCGGTCGATCCCAGACTCGCACTACCACGCGACGATCGCAGGAGTTTTCAACGTTGACCGATTTGCGGTTGGGCTGGCAGGCGGAAGACACCACCACGGCGAGAACAGCGGTGGCAAACGCCGCCCTCGTGCGCGTCAACATCCACCCTCCGCGCGATATGCCGGGCGCTCGTACTTGTTGCCGCATTGCCACCCGCCGAACGCCGACTCCCATCCGTAGCTGACCGGGAACGCGATGCCGCCGTCTTGAAACTGGCGCACGTGGACTGACTCGTGCTTGACGGTGTCGCGATCGCGCGTCCGACGGCACACCACGGTGTACCGAGCGTCCCCGCTCGCGCCCAAGGCACCAAGAATCGGCTGCCATCGACGCATTTCATCCGCAGGCCCTGCCCGCAGGAACGCATGCGGCCGCCAGCTGCGTGACCCCAGGCGCGACCGGCGACGTTCACCGTCCCGCGGCTGGCACCTCCGCCGACGTTCTTGACGTTGCACCAGCGTTTCCTGAGCCAGTTGCCTTTGCCCTTCGCCTTGCAAGTTCCCCCCAGGTCGAACCCGTTGATGGGGTCGCCGGACACGTAGTCGTAGTCGTTGGCGGAGCCGCCTTGGATGGGGTCGGTCTGGAGGAAGCGTCCGAGTCGGGGGTCGTAGAGGCGGACTCCCATGCGGGTCAGTCCGAGGGCGCCACCAACGCTGAACCGTTCGTGTTTGCCGAGCCATCCGAGCCGGCTCGCAGGGGCGGCGGTGGTGACGCCGTATTCGTCGGCGAGGAGGACCGGGGTCCATGTGCCGGCGGTGTCGGTGGTGCCGACGATGTCGCCGTGGGCGTTGGCATGCTGATAGGTGACGACACCGCCCACGTCGATGGCCGAGACGGCGCCGGCGGCCAGATACGTGGTCAACGTCGCGCCGGTGTAGGGGCGGGTGTAGGCCGGGGAGTCCGACGCCCCGTCGTAACCGAAAATGTCGTCGGACAACACGGTGG
>JACCXE010000383.1 GCA_013697265.1 Actinomycetota bacterium
GCGAAGGCGGCTACGACGAGGCGCTGGCCGAGTGGGACCACCAGCAGAACCCCGACCGCGAGGCCGCCGTGTCCACCGCATCGGGACGGGAACAGGCCATGCACGTGGTGGCTGAGGTCGCCGCGTCTGATGATCACGACGTGTCCGCCGCCGTTGAGGAGTTAGACGACGCCGAGGCCGGCGCCGAGGCGCTGCGCCACGTGCTGGTCGGCGGCGTGCACGCGGTCGAGGACTTCGCCAAGGAGGTCGCCGAGGCCGAGGGCGGCGATGTGTTGAAGCCGCACGAGGCGACCAAGATCATCGGCGAGGTGCTGGCCGAGCTGGACTGAGGGTTTGCATCGAGCGCCAGCTACCAGGCGTAGGCCTCGGGAGCGGTACCGCCAGGGCCAGGAAAGATCGTGTCGAGCTGCGCGAGCACCTCGTTGTCGAGAACGATGTCGAGTGCGCCCATGGCCCCGTCGAGCTGCTCGAGCGTGCGGGGCCCGATGATGGGTGCGGTGACCGCGGGGTTGTGGAGCAACCAAGCGAGAGCCACGTCGGCGGGCAGGCGACCGAGGTCGGCACACAACTTTTCCCACGCCTCCAACTGCGGGCGCATCTTCTCGACCTGTTCCTGAATGCGCTCGGAACCTCGGCGACCCTCGGTCACTTTCTGGAGGGCACCGCCGAGGATGCCTCCTCCGAGTGGGCTCCACGGGATCAGCCCGACGCCGTAATCCACGCACGCCGGTATGACCTCGAGCTCGATCATTCGGGCGTTCAGGTGGTAGAGGCTCTGCTCCGACACCAGGCCAAGTGACCCGCGCCGCTTCGCGGCCTCGTTGGCTTTGGCGATGTGCCATCCGGCGAAGTTGCTGCTGCCGACGTAGAGCACCTTGCCCTGTTGCACCAACAGATCCATCGCCTGCCAAATCTCATCCCACGGAGTGTCGCGATCGACGTGATGCATTTGGTACAGATCGATGTGATCGGTCTGCATCCGACGCAGGCTGGCGTCGCACGCGTCGCGGATGTGCCGGGCCGAGAGCTTGTTGGTGTTTGGCCACGGGTCTTGGCCGCCGTAGACCTTGGTTGCTATCACCGTCTTGTCGCGACGACCATCGCCCTGGGCGAACCAGTTGCCGATGATCTCTTCGGTCCGGCCCTCACCGCCGTACATGTTGGCGGTGTCAAAGAAATTGATGCCGAGTTCGAGACCTCGGTCCATGATCGTGTGGGCGTCGACCTCTTCGGCTTGGGGGCCGAAGTTCATGGTGCCGAGGCAAAGAGGGCTGACACGTAGACCCGTACGGCCGAGAAAGCGATAGTCCATGACCGCAGTCTTGCCGAAGAAAAAAGTCAACGCCGCGGTGATGTGAACTGAGCTGACTGGCGAACCGTTACCGGTGGTTGTGGTCGAAATTACAACGACGTAGTTTTGAAACGCCCTTCGGCGGGCACACCTCGGCGTGGCGCGTTTCATTTCTCCAAATGGCCGACGGGCTGGGCTCCCGCGATGGGCGAGGTGGGTCGTGGCCGGGCCGCCCCTTGGTGCCCTCACCGCGGTGGTGCTCCATCCGACGTTGTTCGTGATCGGCGCGCTGGTGCATCGGGGCTCGGGCGCGTACGAGGTGAGCGGCTTTCCTGCCGTAGTCGTCGGCTCGGTTCTGCTCGGGCTTGTCGGGGGCGCGGCGGTCGGCTTCATCGGCGGCGCGGGCGTGTGGCTGCTAGATCGGTTCGTGGGCGAGCGGCCCAACGGTCGAACCGACGCCGCGCTCGCGGCGAGCGTTACGGGCCTCGTCACCGGCCTATTCGCCCTCGTGGTGCTGAGCGACACCGGGGTCCAGCAGGCCTGGGACCTCGCGTTCTGGCTTCTCCCGGTGCCGGTGTCGTCGGTGGTGGCAGCGAGCGCTGCGGGCCGCATCTGGTTCACCACCCGTCATCTCGTTGCGGCGCGCCCAGAACCTCAGCCCCGTCTGCCTTCCGTCGCACCCCGCCCGGCTTCTGACGTGGTGTGGTCGCCCGCCTGACCGCGACACGTCGACCGGAGTTATACTGTCAGGTATGACTCACCGGGTGGGCCCGAAGGGCCAAGTCGTGATCCCGAAAAGTTTGCGCGACGAACTCGGGATCGAGTCCGGCGACGAAGTCAGCTTCTGGCGCGAGGGCGATCACGTCGCCGTGCGACCGGCGGGCATGCGGCGACCACTACGCGGCCGCTTCCCCGGCGGGAAGGACTTGGCCAAAGAACTCGTACGGAGTCGCAAGGCTGATCGCAAGCGTGAGGACAACCGCTGACCGTCGTACTCGACTCGTGGCCGATCCTGCGCTTCATCCAGGGCAGCGATCCCGCGGCATCCGCGCTCGCCGATCTGCTCAAAGCTGAACGCCCGATCGTCGGCTGGGTCAACCTGGGCGAGGTCTTCTACATCGTGCGTCGTGCCCACGGAGAAGCCGAGGCGCTCGCGGTGGTGCGCGACCTGCGCGACGTGATCGACGCCGAACTACCGACCGAAGCCGACGTCCTCAACGCGGG
>JACCXE010000390.1 GCA_013697265.1 Actinomycetota bacterium
AGGCAATACCGTGCACGTGTGACAACACACGAGGATTGGGTCAAGCGCGATGCGGCGGTCGTGTGGCACGGCTTCACCCAGATGTCCACCTATGCCGACAACGCCCCGCTGATCATTGAGCGGGCCGAGGGCCGCGAACTGATCGACGTCGACGGCAATCGCTATCTCGACGCGATCTCGTCGCTGTGGGTCACCACGCTCGGCCACCGGGTGCCCGAGCTGGACGACGCGCTGCGCGAGCAGGTCGATCGCATCGCGCACAGCACGCTGCTTGGCAACGGCAACGTCGCCGCGATCCAACTGGGGGACGCAGAGATGGCGCGGTCCGCGCTCAACTCGGAACTCGCGACGGCGCGCATGATGGGCACCGTCGCCGACCACGAGCTCGAGTTGCTGGGCGGCATCACCGAAATGTTGGCCGGCAACGTCTCCGAGGCCCGCACGATGATCGAAGGCTCGGCGAGCACCGCCAGCAACGAGGGCCAGGTCGCGTACTCCTATGGCGCGCTCGCGATCGCGTACGCCGCAGACCGAGAGCCCAAGCTGGCGCTCGATGCGGCCGATCGGTCCATGGCCGCGAAGGGCGGCACCTACCTCGACCGGCAGCTGGCCAAAACCGGCCAGGCACTGGCCTTTGCCCAGCAAGACGACCGCCGGGCGCTCACTGTGGCCGACGAGCTTGTGAAGCGGGCCAACGAGAGCACCGATTCAGTGGCCCAGGCCACCGCCCTGCTCGTGCGGGCCAGCGTGGCCTGCGCGTTGCGCATTGACGACGCCACCGAGCACGCGGCCGACGCCGATCAAGCCCTCGACGATCTCGGCGCCGATCTGCCCGGGTGGCGTGACGTCTACGCCTCGGCGGCCACGCCAGCTTCCAGGCTGGACCCCGCGTAACGGCGCGCCCGCCGCGGCCCAGGCAATACCGTGCACGTGTGACAACACACGACGATTGGGTCAAGCGCGACGCGGCGGTCCTGTGGCACGGCTTCACGCAGATGTCCACCTATGCCGACAACACTCCGCTGATCATCGAGCGGGCCGAGGGCCGCGAACTGATCGACGTCGACGGCAATCGCTACCTCGACGCGATCTCGTCGCTGTGGGTCACCACGCTCGGCCACCGCGTACCCGAGCTGGACGACGCGCTGCGCGAGCAGATCGATCGCATCGCGCACAGCACGCTGCTCGGTAACGGCAACGTCGCGGCTATCCAACTGGCCGAAGAACTGGCGCCGCTTTTGCCCGTCGACCGCCCCCACTTGTTGTTCGCCAGCGACGGCGCCGCCGCGGTGGAGCAGGCGTTGAAGATCGCGTTCCAGTACTGGGTCAACCAGGGCGTCGCCGGCAAGCGCACCTACCTCGCGTTCGGCGGGGCGTATCACGGCGACACGATCGGTTCGCTGTCAGTGGGCGCCGGAGGGTTCGGCACCGATCTGTACGACCCGCTGCGCTTCCCGGTGCTGCGAGCCCCCGACGTCGATGCGCCCGGCGCGTTCGACACCGCCATCGCGATGGTGCACGAGCACGCGGACAAACTCGCCGCGGTGGTGATCGAGCCGCTGGTACAGGGCGCCGCGGGCATGCGCCTTTCCCCCGCCGCCGACGTCGCCCGCCTCGGCGAGGCGTGCCGCAAGGCCGGTGTGCTGCTGATCGCCGACGAAGTGGCGACGGGCTTCGGACGTACCGGCACGCTCTTCGCCAGCCAGCAATGCCACCTCTCGCCCGACCTGATGTGCCTCGGCAAGGGCCTCACCGGCGGCTACTTGCCGATGGCCGCCACCGTCGCGAGCGGCGCGGTGTTCGACGCGTTCCTGGGCCCCGACCTCAGCGAGTTCACGCTGTACCACGGCCACTCGTTCTCGGGGAACGCGCTGTGCGCCGCGGTCGCCCGTCGCCACCTGCAGCTGCTTAAAGAGTGGGACGTGTTGGCCAACGTCAACGATCGGTCGTACCAACTCGGGGTGCGCCTCGACACCGAGATCGCGCCCATCACCGCGGTACGCCAGGTGCGCCAGCAGGGCCTGATGGTCGGCGTTGAGTTGTGGCCCCCCACCGACGGGCTGCGGTGGGGCCGGCGGGTGTGCGCCGAAGCGGTGCGCCGCGGCGTGCTGCTGCGCCCGCTGGGCGACGTGGTGGTGCTCATGCCCATCCTCACGTCGACCGCGCCAGAGATCGACCGTATCGTCGACGTGCTCGGCGCGTCGATCGACGCCGTGAGCAACGACCGTTGACCAGTTGGGCCGACTGGGTCGACGGTGAGCTCGACGGCATCCGCGCCGCCGACCGCTGGCGGGCGCCAGTTGCCACCGACGGCGCCGACCCCCGCGCGGCCCTGATCAGCTTCGCGTCGAACGACTATCTCGGCCTCACCCAACACCGCGCGGTCGTCGCAGCAGCGCACGCCGCGCTCGACGAAAGCGGCGCCGGCTCGGGTTCGGCCCGTCTCGTGGTGGGTTCGCGCGAAGCCCATCACGCGCTCGAAGCCGAGCTGGCCGACTGGAAGGGCACCGAGCGCGCTGTGTTGTTCGCCACCGGCTACCAGACCAACTTGGCCGTGCTCAGCACATTCGGTGGTCGCGGCACCCGCATCGTGAGCGACGAGTTGAACCACGCGTCAATCATCGACGGCTGCAGGCTGTCGAAGGCCGAGGTCACGATCTACGACCACGCGGACGTCGAACACGCGGCGTCGCTGTTGCAGGGTGCGTCGCGGGCCGTCCTCGTGACCGACTCGGTGTTCTCAATGGACGGCGACGCCGCGCCGCTCGACGATTTGGCCCAACTGGCCCGCAGCACCGGCGCCCTGCTCGTGGTCGACGAAGCCCACGCCGTGCTCGGCCCGGACCCGAAGTGGTCGGCCGACGACGAGTTGGCGTTCGTGCGCGTGGGCACGCTGAGCAAGACGCTCGGTTCGCTGGGCGGGTTCGTTGCGGCGAGCGCCGCTGTGTGCGATCTTCTGGTGAACCGGGCCCGGCCATATATCTTCACCACGGCGTCGACGCCGGCCGACACCGCCGCGGCCCGCGCCGCGCTGGCGGTGCTGCGGTCCTCGGAAGGCGAAGCGCTTCTCGCCCGACTCGCCGCGCACGTGAAACGGGTGTGCCCCGGCCATCGGTCTCCCATCGTGCCGATCGTGTTGGGCGACGAGCAGGCCGCTCTCGACGCGGCCGCGTTCATGGCCGATCGCGGTTTGTTGGTGCCCGCGATCCGCCCCCCGACGGTTCCGGTCGGCACGTCGCGCCTGCGGGTCGCGCTGAGCGCGGCCCACACCGACGACGAGGTGACGCAGCTGGTCCACGCGCTGAAAGATCTTGATGTCTCGACCTAAACGGGTAGTAGTGGTGGTGGGGACGGGTACCGAGGTCGGAAAGACGTTCGTGGGCGCGGCCGTCGCGCTCGAGTTCACCTCGCAGCGACGCTCCGTGATCGCGCGCAAGCCCGCGCAAAGCTTCGACCCAGAAGACACGAACACCGACG
>JACCXE010000397.1 GCA_013697265.1 Actinomycetota bacterium
CCATGAGCCAGCTCGTGAGTTCATGTCCGCTGCCGGCGCCGACGTGTTGCGCTACATACGCGCCACCGGGTTCGAGCACGCGTGCGATCTCGGTCCACCAACTCATGATCGGGTGGCGGCACGTGACCAGGTCGAACGACTCGTCGCGTAATGGGAGCTCGTTGTCGTGTGTGGCGATCACGTTTGCGACGCGGCTCGCTGCGATGCCGGCGTTGGGCGGGTAGCCCTCGGTTGCGACCAGTACCGGCGGCACGTGGGGTAGTGATGCCAAAAGGGCACCATCGCCGCAACTGAGTTCGAGCATCACGGTCGCTGTCGCGGCGCGTTCGGCGACGCGTTCACGGAAGTGCCACGACGGTCGGGCCTCGGTGGCGCGGCCATCGAGCCAACTGAAGTCCCAGCCGTGAATGGGCGCGGCCTCCGCCTCAGTCACGAGTTGGTCGAAGTCACGCATCTCATGATTTTGGCCGAGGATCCTTGTACGAACGCTTGTTCGGAATTACGCTGATGTCACTTCACGAAGCGGTTGCTCTGCCGGTGTTACACCCCCTCCGTAGGGTGCGCCCCGTTCAGACAAACATGAGAGAAAGAGGGGCTCCGGTGGAGCGCGAAAAGGCACTCGATACGACGCTTAGTCAGATCGAAAAGCAGTTTGGTAAGGGCGCAGTGATGCGCATGGGCGACAAGCCCAACATGACGATCGAAACGATCCCCACGGGAGCGTTGGCCCTCGACTTGGCGCTGGGCGTCGGCGGGTTGCCCCGTGGCCGCGTCGTCGAGATCTTCGGTCCTGAGTCCTCCGGTAAGTCCACGCTGGCCATGCATGTAGTGGCCGAAGCGCAACGCAACGGCGGCACATGCGCCTACATCGACGCCGAGCACGCGATGGACCCGATTTACGCGGCCGCCATCGGTGTGAACACCGACGAGTTGCTGATCTCGCAGCCCGACACCGGTGAGCAGGCGCTGGAAATCGCCGACATGCTCATCCGCTCCGGTGCGCTCGACGTTTTGGTGATCGACTCGGTGGCCGCCCTCACGCCCCGGGCCGAAATCGAAGGCGAGATGGGCGACACCCACGTCGGCCTCCAGGCCCGCCTGATGAGCCAGGCCCTGCGCAAGCTCACCGCCAACCTCAACCGCAGCAACACGATCTGCATCTTCATCAACCAGCTCCGGGAAAAAATCGGCGTGATGTTCGGGTGCTGTTCCGGCGACACGATGGTGTCGCTCGCCGATGGCTCGAAGATGCGAATCCAGAAGATCGTCAACCAAAAACTCCCCGTCGAAGTCCTCACGTACGACGCTGAGGCCGACAAGATTGTCACCCGCAAGGTGGTGAACTGGTTTAACAACGGGCGCACCGACGAGTTCCTGCGGTTCGCAGTTGCGCGCCCCATGGGTTCTGGTGCCCCGATTGGTTTCGCCGTTACTCCGAACCATCTCGTAATGACACCCGGCGGATGGCGCGAGGCTGGCGAACTCGCGGCCGGCGATCGTGTGCTGCAGTCGGTGCCCCATTTCCTCTCGGACCTCCAATGGGAAGCCGTTCTCGGCGGGCTAATGGGCGATGGCGCGCTCTCCCCAACGCGTAATGGCCATGCGGCGCGTTACCGATTCGGCCACGGAAAGAAGCAGGCCGCTTACGCCGATTGGAAAGCTTCACTGTTCGCGAACATCACCGCGTGTCGATCGACGAATACGAAAGAAGCGGTCTTTTGGGACGTTCAGCCTCTTGCTGAACTCGCCGAGCTTCGTCGATCGGTCTACATCGCCGGGAAGAAAGCACTGAGCCACGACTATCTGAAGGCGTTGACTCCCTTGTCCTTGGCCGTCTGGTACATGGATGACGGCGGCTTCGAGATCAGGGCGAAAGGCGTTCAGGAGCGCACCCGCGATGGCAGCGGCCGGTCGGAGATTTGCATCGAAGCCTTCGACGCCAACAGCCGAGTTCGACTTGTCGAGTATCTCGCGGACACTTGGGGGATCAAGGCTCGTTTGTCGTCTCGCGGTGCCAGAGGAATGGCGGTCCTCACCTTTGCGAAGGACGACACGGCGAAGCTGCATGCGCTCATCGCGCCGTTTGTGCATCCGTCGATGGAGTACAAGCTGCTTCCCAAGTATCGCGGTCGCTTCGCTGTCGAACCTATCTTCGCGCCGACGCGCAATGAACTTATGCCTCTCTCGATTCTGTCGATCCGACGCCAGGCGATGCGGAAGAACGTCTCGCCATTTCGCTACGATATCGAGGTCGAGGGCACGCACAACTACTTCGTCGACGGCGTCATGGTCCACAACAGCCCCGAAACCACGTCCGGTGGGCGCGCGCTCAAGTTCTACGCGTCTGTCCGGCTGGACGTGCGTCGCATTGAGACCCTCAAGGACGGCCAGGAAGCGGTGGGCAACCGGGTGCGGGTCAAGGTGGTGAAGAACAAGGTGTCACCGCCGTTCCGCCAGGCGGAGATGGACCTGCTGTTCGGGCAGGGCATCAGCCGCGAGGGCGGGCTGATCGATATGGGTGTCGAGCAGGGCTTCGTGCGCAAGTCCGGCGCTTGGTACACCTACGAGGGCGATCAGTTGGGTCAAGGCAAGGAGAACGCGCGGGCGTTCCTGCGCGACAACCCCGACCTCAGCGACGAGCTCGAGAAGAAGATCAAGGAGAAGCTGGGCATCGGGCCGCGAGTCGACGCGCAGATCGACGAGGCGCCGACGCCCATTCCTCCCGAGGATCTCTAGCAGGGGGAGTGCCGTGACGAACCGACGCCACCGCGACCAGCCTCCTCCTGGCGGCGCAGCCGACGTCGACCCGGACGCCGACCCCGAGTCGGTCGCGCGGGCGATCGTGCTGCGCCGGCTGTCGGCAGCGCCCCGCACCCGGGCGCAGCTCACCACTGACCTCGAACGTCGGGGGGTGCCCTCGGAGGTCTCCCAGCGAGTGCTCGACCGCTTCAGCGAGGTCGGGCTGGTCGACGACGCTGCCTTCGCCAACAGTTGGGTGCGCTCGCGGCAGATCAATCGTGGTCTGTCCCGCCGGGCACTCGCTCACGAGCTACGACAAAGGGGAGTGGCCGACGACGTGCTCGCCGTGGCGGTCGCTGATGTGGGCGATGACGACGAGCACAACGCTGCTGCCGCATTGGTGGCGAAGCGGTTGCCGTCGCTGCGCGGGCTGGACCGTCAGGTGCAGATCAGGCGCCTCGCCGGAATGCTCGCCCGCAAGGGCTACTCCAGCGCGTTGGCGATGCAGGTGGTCCGCGAGGCGCTTCGAGAAGCAACACCCGCGAACTGCTGAGCTCTCCGGGGAGGGAACTCGACGGCGCGAGTCCTTACCGCAGGCGCGCCTTCTTCAGCACCCGGTCGGCAAGGCGTCGCGCGAGCAGCCGAGTCGGCTCGTGGTGCACAGCGGTCACCTGCTTCTCCGTCTCAGACTGGCCCGCCAAGATCGCGCCAATCACGGCGGCAGCCGCGGCCTCCGGGCTGAGCATCGGCTCTACCGTCGCTTCCGACGTCTCCGCGGGGCGTGCGCCCAGTTGGGACAGGTCGCCGACGATGCGCACACCTGACGCGGCGATCTTCTGTTGAGCGGCGGCGCCGATGTCGGCTGCCCGCTCCACCGCCCATCGTGGAGTATGGATCGTAAGTTCGCCTGGTTCGGGTTTGCGCTCTGTCTGGAGGTGCAGTTGCATCGGACGTACGTACGTCTTGTACGCGTCAGCATCCCAATCCCGAACCTTGAACTCCTTGTTGAGAGCGCGGATCAGTTCCGCCTCGCCGTAGGACGACGACCGGTTCGCCCTTCCGTGCTCCGGCTCGAGCAGGCCTGCCGGTAGCCCGAGCAGCGCCTCAAAGGTTCGCATCAGCATCAGGCGGTCTGCCTCGTCCACCACGACAACGGTCAACCCTTCGGGACCGACGGTCGAGCTCCATCGGTCGACCAGGACGTCGTGATGATGACGCCGCCAGAAGGTCGCCGTCGGCCGGTCATAGGGCGGACGAAGCAACATGCCCTCGAGCCAGTCGTCGTACGAGGTGCGCAGCCCGTTGCGCACGTATTGCTGCCACGCGGAAGGCAGGATCTTGGTCAACGGGCGCAAGGTGACCACGACGTGCAACCGCGGACCGCCGAGACCGTGCGCGATTCGCCTTGCGACGGAGTCGTCGGCTTCGCAGAAGTACTCGCTGCTGACCACCACCCGGTTCTCCCCGGCGGCAACAACGTCGTCGACGAGTTGCTGCCACCGTCCGGGC
>JACCXE010000415.1 GCA_013697265.1 Actinomycetota bacterium
GCCAACACCACCCTCGCCAACGAACGGGCCGGCCTCGGTGCCGGTGGTGGCGGCGCCGGTGCGGGCGCGCAGCCCGGCACAATCTCCAAGCAGCTCGACAAGCGCGCCGGCGATTTCGCCGCTCAGCGCGCCGAGCGCGCCGCAGCACGTCCCAAGGCGCCCAAGGCTCGTCAGTCCTCCGCGCAGATGCTGATCGGTATGGCGAAGGGCAACGGCAAAAGCGCCGATCCGACCATTCGCCAGGGCCTGGCCAAGCTGCACACCCTTGGCGAGATCGGCCGTCTCAACAACGAGCGCCTCAAGGGCGTCCGTTCCCGCGGCGGCGACATTCCGGGCATGGCGAACATCTCCAAGCTCGGCCAGAGCGAGATCGTGCGCACGTCGCGCGACATCGGCCTCGCGATCGTGGGCGCGTCGGGCATGTTGCACGCCTACAAGGACGAAGACCGGGCCGTGAACGACAAGGCCACCGGCAACCCGTTCCTGGGCATGATCACCATGACCGCGCTCTACGCCCAGGCACCGCCGATCTACGGCGGCACCGACCAGATTCAGCGCAACATCATCGGCGAGCGCGCCTTGGGCCTGCCGAAGGAGCCGGGGCCCGACTCGCAGACCCCGTTCTCGCAGCTACCCAAAAACGCTTAGCTGCCGCCCCGCTTCATATCCTCGAGCGCGAGGTCCGCTTCGGCTACCTCGTAGGGCTCGAGGGGGTGCATTTGTAGGTCCATGGCCATCCACGTGGTGCGCGACATCGGGAAGAACAGGGCGGGCGGAATGATCGCGAGCGCGATCGCGCCGGCCAGCCACGGGCGGATGTGCAGGTCCGGGTTGGCGATGACGCGCGCCGCGAAGATCAGCAGGTAGATCGCGAGCAGCCCCTCGCCGATCACCACGTTCATCACGTAGCCGCCGAGCCAGAACCCCTCTTCGCGCACGATCTTGTAGCCGCAGGTCGGGCAGCGTTCCTTCAGTTTGAAGAAGGACTTGAAGAGCTTGCCGCCACCGCAGCGGGGGCAACGTATGCGGACGCCGCGCCAGATCATCGTGAGCAGGCCGGCGTCGCGTTTGATGGTGTTCACCGTGCTACTCGTTCCCATGCCGCCGGGTCCGACGCGAGTTTCTCGACGATTTTGGGGAGTTTCCCCGAGGCGATATCGGCCAGGGTGACGTGGTCGAGCACCTGCCGCAGGCTCGCCCGCGCCGCTACCCACACCTCTTGCAAGTGGGCGGCCGGGCCTTCGTAGTTCGCGGCCTCGGGCCGCAGTCCGCGTACCTCGGCGAGGGGCCCGTCGACGAGACGCAGCACGTCGGCCGCGGTGATTGTGTTGGCCGGCCGCGCGAGCCGATAGCCACCTTCTGGGCCGCGCTGGCTGCGGACAAGGCCACCGCGGCGCAGGTCGACCAGGATGTTCTCGAGGAATTTCACCGGCAGCGACTGCGCCGCGGCGAGCTTGTCCGCCGTTAGCGTCTGGCCGTCGGGCGAAGCAGCCAGCGTAAGTAACGCCCGCATGGCGTACTCGGCCTTCGCTGTGATGTGCACCGCAAGAGTCTGCCCGACGCGGTGGCGGTGTCCACCAGCCCCCGCCGACGCACCCGCGCCTTACGAGTCCGGCCGCTTCCAACCTTCGGTGGTGTGTTGGCGCACAACCTTGGCCGGCACGCCGGCCAGCACCGCGAAATCGGCGTAGTCGCCGGCTGTCACGACCGAGCCGGCTGCGACCACGGTGTTGCGACCCAGTCGCGCGCCGGGGAGGATGACAGCGCCCGCACCCAGCCAGCTGCCGGCACCTATAACTACCGGCGCCTCGGTCATCCACTGCTGCTTGATCGGGATCGAGACGTCGTCGTAGCGGTGGTTGTGGTCGGTGACGTAAATGTTTGGGCCCATCGTCACGTCGTCGCCGACGTCGATGCTCAGGCGGGACACGAAGAACGAATTGCGACCGATGCTGCAGTTGTCGCCGAAGCGCAGCGTCCAACCCGCGAGCGGTTCGAGCGTCTCACCGAAAAGCCCGGCTGACATCGTGACGTGGGGGCCGACCAGCGTGTGGGCGCCGACGCGAATGAGCTGCTCCCCGAACAAGGCGCCCGGTGGGAACACCAGGGCGCTGCCGTCACCGAACGCGCCAAAGCTTTTGGCTACCGCGTTCTTTGGTCCGACGGTGCCCGCTCGCTCAAGCCAACGGGCTAGGCGAACCAGGAGGTCGGCGAACGGCAACTACGCGCTGGCTGCGTACGCGGCGTTGGCCAACGAGACGAAGGCATCGAGTTCGTCGGCGCTGAGCACCGCCAACGCTGTGGCTAGCGCGTTGTTTGTGGTGTCCTCGGCCAGGTTCCAGTCCGCCGCGATTTCGGCCGAGGACTCGATCGGGTCGCCCCACCCGAACAGCGCGTACATGTAGGGCTGGCGGTGTAACAGCGCGTCTTCGGGGGCGATACCTTGGGCCAGCACCGCGTCGGCGTGGCGGGCGAAGCGCAGCTCGCGCAAGGAGTTCATGTGGTGGATCGCTGCCGCCTTCGGCTCGGCGGGCGCGGGCATGTTGCGCCACCCCGCGAACACCGGCGCGTTGGTGGCGTCGGCCGCCGCCGCTACGCGCCCGGCCAAGGACGCCAGCGTGGCGCAGTCGACGTCGTCGGGGATGTGGTCGTCGGCCCACTTGGCCGCGCACTTGGCGAACTCGGCTGCGGCCTGGCTCGGCGGCATTACCTG
>JACCXE010000417.1 GCA_013697265.1 Actinomycetota bacterium
TGCGCTCAGCCAACCAGTGGAAGTACTCGTCGCCGAGCCGACTGACGATTCCGTCTGCGAAAGCGTCGCCGCGGTCGCTGATGTCGTGCTCACGAGTGAAGGGCTCGACCCGCGGCTGCGTGACTGCTTGCTCGCGGCCCGGCGCACCATCGTGGGATTCGACCAAGCCGGCACCGGCGAGACGCTGCTGTCGACCCGACGCGGCGTCGGCGACGCGCTGGCCGACCTCGCTCCGCTGCGCGGCAAGGTCGGTGTCGTGGCGTCGGCCAGGATAAAGAGCACCGTGGAACCCACGTTGTCGAATCTCGGCGCCAGCGAAGCCGTGTACCTCGACGACGGAACCGCCGCAACGGCGCAGATCCCTGACGGCGTTCGTAGATTCGCGTCCAAGGGAATTGACGTCGTGGTCTTCGCGCTACCGGTCGACCAGCAAAAGCGCTGGGCCTCCCTGCAGTCGGTGCTGGCGCCCAACGTCGGTTATGTGGTCGCCGACGCCTTCGACGCATTCGCCGACGAGGCCTACCCCGCGCTGTTCGAGGGGGCCACTGCCGTCACCTCGCAGCGATCGTCGTGGTTCGCTCGCGACCACGGCGAGACGCAGCAGCAGGCGGACTGCCGAACGCGGTGGGAGAACGTGGCCAAGCCCTCTCGTCTTCTGGATGAGGCCGAGAAGCGCCGCGTCTACTCGTGGTGCCAGAACGCGGCGCTGGTCGCGCAAGCGTTGATGGCGGAGGGCCCGCTCGCGTCCGCCATCGCCCAAACCCGTCTTGTGTCGCCGCTCACCTCGGACCTTGCGCCCTTAGCCACCGGAAGCTTCGGACCGACGCTGGTCGCCACGTTGGTGTGGCGAGCATCGTGCTCGTGCTGGAAGGAGCGCACGCCCTTCGCTTCTCCCACCTACGCGCGACGATCGCGGACGTGGTTCATCCTGGGTTCATCCCACCACGCAAGAGGTCACAAGTTCGGATCTTGTGCGGCCCACGAATCGCTAGGTTGCGCTAATGCGCACTCGACTGACTGAACTGCTCGACATCGAGCACCCCGTGATGCTCGCCGGAATGGGCGGCGTGTCGTACCACGAGCTCGTCGCCGCAGTGTCCAACGCCGGCGGATTTGGCTGCCTCGGCGCGTCGGCGATGGGCGACTCGATGGTCGAAGAGATCCGCGCCACTAAGGCGCTCACCGATAAGCCCTTCGGCGTCGACCTGCTCACCGCCGCCGGCGACCTCACGCCGCAGGTCGAAACCATCATCAAAGAAGGCGGGCGCGTTTTCGTCGCCGGTCTCGGCGTGCCCCGCGACGTCGTCGAGCTGTGCCACAAGCACGGGGTGCTCGTGGTGAATATGTGCGGCAAGGTCCACCATGCGCTGCTCGCCGTTGAGGCGGGTTGCGACATCGTCGTGGCCCAGGGAACCGAAGCGGGGGGTCACACCGGTCAGGTCGCGACGATGCCTCTCGTCCCCCAAATCGTCGACGCCGTCGACGGGCGCTGCCTCGTCGTTGCCGCCGGCGGCATCTACGACGGCCGCGGTCTCGCTGCCGCGCTGTGCCTCGGCGCCGACGGCATCTGGGTGGGCACGCGGTTCATCGCCACGCCTGAGGCCCAGAGCGTCAAGGGCTACAAAGAAACGCTTATCAAGCTCGGTGAAGACGGCACCACGGTTAGCCGGGCCTACACCGGCAAGACGTGCCGCGTGGTGCGCAACTCCTACACGGAATACTTCGAACAGCACAAAGAAGAACTCGAGGGCTTCCCGAAGCAGATCGGCCGCGCCTTTCGCGACGGCGTGTTCCACATGGGTGGCACCATCGAGACCGAGGGCGTCGACCCCGAGCGCGAGTTCTTCCCGGCCGGTCAGGGCGCGGGCGGCATCAAAGAGTTGATTCCCGCAGGCGACTTAGTGCGCCAGATGGTGGCCGACGCCGAGGCCATCTTCGCCAAGCCCGCAGCCCTGATCTAAACCGCGGGGTGTAACCCGGGCTGGGTCTGGGTTCCGTCGTCGACGACGTCGCGCAGGATCTCGACCAGGGCACGGGCCGGCGCCGCCGGTAGACCCCGTCGCCGTTGCGCCAGGCCCACGGTGCGGCGGGGGAGCCCGTCGACCGGTACCGGCGTCCACGCGCCCTGCGGCAACCACTGGGGGATGGCGGTAGCGGGCAATATCGCCGGGCCCAGGCCCTCGAAGGCCAGCGACGCCATAAGGCGTAGCCCGTCGAACTCGGCCTTGGGCACGAGCGTTATTCCGGCCGCGGCCGTTGCCGCGTCAAGCACTTGGCGGTACACGGTGTTGGGTGCGGCCATTAGCAGCTCGAGCCCGTCGAGGTCATTGAGGCCGACGTGTGCGCCTCCGGCCAGGCGGTGGCCGGTAGGCACGACCAGCACGAGGTCTTCCTCGAACAGCGACTCGGCCACGAGGTCGGGCGCGGGCACCGGCATGTTCACCACCGCGAGGTCGAGTTGTCCCGACGCAAGCTGCGGTTCGAGGCTCGTCGAGTCGCCGCCCACCACGAAGAGCTGTACGTGTGGGTGCTGCTCGTTCATCGCCTCGAGAACCCGGGGAACCAGCCAGCGCGCCGTCGTGCCGATGACGCCGAAGCGCACCGTGCCCGACACCTCGTCGTGGAGCGCGGCGACGTCGGCCACCAACGCGTCGAGTTCGGCTTTGATCCGGCGGGCCCGGTTGGCGACCGCCTCGCCTTCCTCGGTGAGACGACCCGCTGATCGATCGACAAGAACCGAGCCCAACTCCCGTTCGAGCCGGGCGACGTGGGTCGACACGTTGGACTGCACCGTGTGCAGCGCAACGGCGGCGGCTGAGAAGCTGCCTTCGTCGGCGACGGCGACGAGCGCGGAAAGCTGGCGGAGATCCATCGCTCAAAACGATAGCAAGTATCAACATAAACTGCTGGACAGATAGGCGGGTTATGCGCACAATGAATCCAGCAAGTCAAGAAAGAAGGGCCGGTATCCCCCCCACCGGCCCTTCTTTCGCGTTTGCACCCGGGCACAGCGCGACGGCGCCGTGGGGCGAGCCAGCGAGGGGCCCCACGTTGCGGAGCAGGGCGGGCCTGCGGGGTGCCCGCCCGGGGAAAGTAGGTTCAGGTCCATGGCTGGTGCTGCGTTCTTCGATCTTGACCGCACGTTGTTGCGCGGTGCCTCGGGCCCGCTCATCACGGAGGCACTGCAGGCCGCGGGTCTCGTCAGCGAGCGGACGCTGCCGGCCCAGCAGGCGATCTACCGCCTATTCGACATTGTGGGTGAGAACCTGCCCTCGATCGGTTTGGCCCGGGCCGCCGCGATGGCGGCCAAGGGCTGGTCGTTCGACACGATGCGTGAAGCGGGCAAGGCCGCCGCGGAAAATCTCGAGGGCCTCGTCGCGCCCTACGCCAAGCCGATCATCGCCGAGCACAAGGCCGCGGGGAGGCCGATCGTGCTGGCCACCACCACGCCCGAGGCTTTAGTGCGTCCCCTGGCCGACCTGCTCGGTTTCGACGACGTCGTTGCCACCATGTACGAGCACGCGGACGGTGTGCTCACCGGCGCCCTCGCCGGGGGGTTCGTGTGGTCGCGGGGCAAGCTCGACGCCGTGCGAGCGTGGGCGGCGTCGAACGGCGTCGACCTCGACGAGAGCTACGCCTACTCAGACTCCATTTACGACGCGCCGCTGCTCAACGCGGTCGGTCATCCCTTCGCGGTGAACCCCGACCCCCGGCTGCAGCTGTTCGCATCGGTGCGGCGCTGGCCGGTGCTGCACTTCGACGTCCCGGCCGGTGTCCCCAAGGTGATGCGGGTGGAGCCGGCAGACATCCTCAAGCTCGGCGCCCGGCCCGAACTGTTTCCCTACGCCCGCTTCGACATCGGCGGCGTCGAGCGCATCCCGAAAGACGGCCCGGCGATCGTCGTGGCGAACCACCGGTCCTATTTCGACACTGTCGCCCTCGGTCTCACGGTTTTGAAGGCCGGACGCTCGCCGCGGTTCCTCGGCAAGAAAGAGGTGTTCGACGCGCCCGTCGTCGGTCAGCTGGCGACCGCGCTTGGCGGCATCCGCGTCGATCGGGGCACAGGCTCCGCCGAACCGCTGAAGAAGGCGGCCGAGGCGATCGAGGGGGGCGAGATTGTCGCGCTAATGCCGCAAGGCACGATTCCGCGCGGCGCCGCGTTCTTCGATCCGGTGCTCAAGGGCCGCTACGGCGCGGCGCGCCTCGCCGCGATGACGGGTGCGCCGGTGATTCCGATTGGCTTGTGGGGCACGGAGAAGGTGTGGCCGCGTTCCGAACGCGTGCCGCGCGTGTGGAACATCCTGCGTCCGCCCCACATCACCGTGCGCGTCGGCAAGCCCGTCGCGTTAGACCGCACCGACGAGGACGCCGACACCGAGGCGATCATGCGCGCCCTGATGAACCTGCTGCCCGCGGAGGCACGAAAGCAGCGCACCCCGAGCGAAGAAGAACTCCGCCTCGCCACCCCCGCGAACGCCACGAAGAACTGACCCCCCTAGGCGTTCTGCGCCACCAAAATGCCGGCGGCTTCAAGCGGTCGGCGCAACAAGTTCGGCGAGTAGGCGTGATGGTTTCATCCAGCCGAGGGTTTGTCGAGGACG
>JACCXE010000473.1 GCA_013697265.1 Actinomycetota bacterium
CGACGAATCGTCGAAGAATTGTGCTCAGTTGTTGCGGTCACCTTCTCTTTCTCGGCAGGGCCGGCAAAGAGATGAGGATTGTTGTGCCTTTTTTTGGCTCCGAGTCCACGAGTACCGATCCGCCGTGCGCGTCGGTGACCCGCTTGACCAGGGCCAGACCCAGGCCGAGTCCGCCGAAATTGCGCGTAGTGGACCCGTCGCCCTGCTCGAAGTCGGAAAACGCCCGTTCCTGTTCGTCGGGGCTCATCCCGATACCGCGATCGGAGATTGCAAACACCACGCGTCCGTCGTCGCCCACGCCCACCTGGAGCGACACGTTGCCGCCCTGGGGCGAGAACTTCACCGCGTTGTCGACGAGTTCGTCGAGCACCCGCGTGAGCCACTGGCGATCGGCGCGGATCTTGGGGACGCTGCGCGCCGCGCGTTTGACGACCTTGTGTTTGGGCCCCGCGCTGCGTGACCAGCGCTCGGCGACGTCGGCCAACAACTCCCGCGGATCGATCTCTTCCACCCGCAGGTTCACGCGCCCGGCCCCGCTCGAAGCGAAGAACTCGAGCATTTCCACGATCCGCTCGAGCTTCTTGGCCGAATCGAGGATCTCCTTCTGCAACGGCTTGACCTGTTCGGGGGTCATATTGCGCCGGGTCAACAACTGGCTGAACCCGATGACGCCAGCCAAGGGCGTGCGCAGTTCGTGGCCGACGTGGGAAAGGAACTCGGTTTTCATGCGATCGACTTCGCGCTCTCGGGTGAGGTCGCGCAGCACGAACACGCCACCGGCCAGTTCGCTCGACGGCCCCCGCAGCGCGCCACCCGACACGATCACCGGCACCTTCTTGCCGTGCTCGGGCGTGAGGGTGGCGGCGCTCGACCAACGACGCGCCGTCGGCTGACGCAAGCGGGGAGCGAGGTTGACGCCCTCATCGGAAACGAGGCGCACGACGTCGGTGGCGGGGCGGCCGCGAGCGGTCGACGCGCTCACCCCCACGAGTTCTTCGGCTGCGGCGTTGAAGTCGGTCACGCGCCCGCGGGCGTCGACGGCCACAAGAGCCTCGCCCATGCCGGCCACGATCGCTTCGAGGCGATTGCGCAGATGCGCTTCGGCGTCGGCCGCTTCGCGCAAAGCCGCGGTCTGATCCTCGAGCGACATCGCCATGGCGTCGAAGGTGGCGCCGAGCACACCGACTTCGTCCGACGCGTCGAGGTTGGCCCGCGCGGTGAGGTCGCCTTCTTGAATCAGGGTGGCAGCCTGGGTGAGGCGACGTACGCGGGCGCCGATCCGTTCACCAACGAACGCGGCGAGCATGAGCGCGAGCAGTGTGCCGCCGAGCGCGATGAGAAACAACGTGCGGAACAGCGACTCGCGTGTCTGGTCGACAATCGTGGTCGGCGTGGTCGCCACCAGCACCATCACCGGCGTGCCGCTGGCGTCTTCCACCGGCCGCGACGAGAAGAACAGACCGTCGAACGAGGCAGACTTCGGTAGCCCAGTGGCCAGCACGCTTGCCGTCACGGAGCGGGCCTGTTGGCTCACCGGGAATTCGGGGGTCGACGACAGGCGTTGGGTCTGGGTGACGAGCGCGAGGCGCAGGCGGGGGTCGTCGGCCGTGCGGCCGTTCAGGTACGAGTCGTTCAGCAACGACGCGGCCACGACGGTACCGAGATGGCTACGGCCGCCCGCGGGGTTGTCGGCGAGCACGGGCACCACGCCTAAGGCCACCGCGTCGGTGTTGACCACCGCGACCGTGCTCACTTCCACACTGCGGTTGCCGGCCTCGGCCACCGCGGCCGAACCCGCGATTGGCACCAGCGCCGCGGGGTCGAAACCGGTGGCGCCGAGAACCTTTCCGTCGGCGCTGAAGTAGGCAACGGGCAAGTTGGAGAGGAACTTGTCGCTCAGCTCGGCCAGGTCTTGATCGAGACGACCGTTGCGTACCGGGTTTTTGGCCAAGTCGAACAGCAATGCACCCCGGCTGGTGGCGATGGACTGCGCGGCGAGGCGGGCGCCCCGCAGCGCGATCTCACTCTCGCGACCCAATAGACCCACCTCGGTGCGAGCCCGGGCGTCGAGACGAACGGCGGCCTCGTGCTCGACGGTGTCAGACAGCACCGCGGACAACGCGAGCGACAACACCAAAACCATGAGCAGCAACACACCGGCGGCCGAGGCGGCGACGCGGGCGGCGAGGGACCGGCGGCTGGCGACCAGCACCGAGCCGAGAATGAGCCCCGAGCCGATGACAAGCGCGGTGTCGCCCACGCCGGTCTCGTCGAGGGTTTGGCCGTAGGTCGCGGCGGCGAGTGCGGCCAGCGCTCCCCACAAGAGCTGTTTGGCCAGGCCCCGTTCTTCCCACGCAATCGCGCCGCCCAACACCACCACCACTCCCGCGGTGCGCAGCGCGATGACCGTCGCGGTCGGTCCGTCGACCAGCAACGAGCCGCGCAGAAACGCGGCGGTGGCGAGCGCTCCGAAGCCGGCGCCGATAGGCCCACGCACCCACGGAGGTCGCAGCACGACCTCGCCCCGCAGCAACGCCATCGCCAAGCCCGCGGCCGCGGCCAGAAAGGCCACGAACTCGGCCGCGAAGGTGAATTGTGCGCTCGTCGACATGGGCGTATCCCGACCGAGGTCGGGGTGCGACCAGTCTGGGGTTATTGCCGGGTTCTCCGCTATCGCCCGTTAGGGTCATAGCGGCATAGCCCGAATTAACTAGTTACCGGCGGTCTGACCAGCCAATTTAGGGACTTCGCCACCGTTCGCAGCCAGGGCCGCCAACGCTTCTTTCAACGTGGTGACCCTGAGCACTTTGAGGCCTTTTCCGGCGTGTTTACTGGCGTCTTCGAACTCACCCGGCGGCACCAGAAAGAGTGTGGCCTTGGCGGCACGCACCGCGGCCGTCTTCTGCACCACACCGCCGACTTCGCCGACGTTGCCCTCGATGTCGATCGTGCCGGTGACCGCAACGTTCTTGCCGCCGGTCAGTTCGCCCGGGGTCAGATCGTCGATTAAGGCCAGAGTGAACGCGAGACCGGCCGAGGGCCCGCCGATGCCCGACGTGTCGATCTTCACGTCGAAGGGCAGGTCGAACTTGTGCGCCTTGGTGCCCAGGCTGACGCCAAGGCAGGGGCCGTTGCCGGTGTCGGCTTTGGTGGTGCACGTGGTGTCGGTCCGGCTGCCCAGCTTCAATGTCTTTTGCACCACCGAGCCATCGGCTTTGGTGACCGTGGCGTCCAGCGTGTCGCCGAACGTGCGCTTCTGGAGGATCGCGACGAGGTCGGTCGCCAGCGGTGTAGCGGTGCCGTCGGCCGCGGTGATGGCGTCGCCCGTTTCGAGCACGCCGCGAGCCGGCACGTTGCCGCTGGCTATACCGAGGATGAGCGAGCCCTGACCGTGTTCGGCCACGCTGTAGCCCAGGGTGCGGAAGGCCAACACCACCGCGGCCTGCTTCGAGTCGGTCATTTCCTGCTGGGCTTCTTGGTTGTACTGGCGCTCTGACGAGCCGCCGAGTAAGTCCTTCTTGGCGATCAGTTGGTAGTTGTCATCGATCCAGTCGCGTACGAAGTCGTACGGGGTGATGATCGTCTCGAGCGACACCGTCGTAAGCAGGAAGCTGCCCTTGGGTGGGAACTCCTTGTCCTTAGGAACGCTCAGCAGTTCGTTGATCGGGTCGGCGCCGCCGGGTGCGAGCGCCACGTACGGCAACTGGATGCTGCTTACGAGGAAAAGAAAGCCGACCAGCAACGCCAACGGCCCGCCGGCGAGGGCCCACCAATTCTTGTGGGGCCGTTCGGGCGGCGTCCACTGCAAAGGACCTGGCACTACCCTCCCGGTCGTGTCCCGCCGCGTCTCGTTGTCAGTGAGGGTGTCCATTGGGGACGCCCAGCGTGCCACGTCTCGCGCCAGCGCTGGATTCAGGGGACGGGCATGACCGACCACACGCCCGACGAGCCCGTCGAGGACTTGTTCGCCGACCTCGAGGTGTCGTGGCTGCGCGAAGCCGACCTGGTCGACGAGTGGACCGATCCGACGCCCGCGCCCGAACCGGAGCCGGTGATCGAGCCCGCGGTCGAACCGGTGCCGGTCGCGGTCGAACCGCTGAGCGAACTCGATGACTACGAGCCGCCGGCGGTGTTCGAAGCGCCGCCCGCGGTACTTGAGCCGGTATCGGAGGAACCGCCGCCCACATTCCCCGAGGCAGCGTTCGAGCCGCCCGCCGCGTTCGACGAGCCGGCGTTCGACGAACCCGCGTTCGACGAGTCGGCGTTCGACCTCTCGAAGTTCATGGACGAGCCCGCGCCGTTCGACGCGCCGGCCGTTGCTGCTGAGCCGGTGTACGTCGAGCCAGAAGCTCTCTTCGAACCTGAGCCCTACGCCGAACCTGAGGCCTCCGTCGAGACACAGTCCTTCTTCGAACCCGCGCCCTACGTCGAGCCGGAACCCGAGCCTGCGCCCATTCCGGTGCCCGTGGTTGAGCCCGTCGTGCCCGAGCCCCTCGTGGCTGCGCAGGATGTCAGCCCAATGCGCACGGCGCGCCGCGAACGCCAAACGCGTCGACCACGCGAACCAAAGGTGCGCACCCGCGGCGCGGGCCAGCGTCGTTCGCTGGTCGCGCTCACGTCAATCGTGATTGGGCTGGGCGTGGGCGTGAGCGTGGTGGTCATCACCGTGATCGGCGCCGCCACCGTCCTCATTCAACACGCGCTCAAGTAGAGCGCCGGCCTACTCGACGACGGTGTCGACGAGGGCCAGGTGCACCACGTAACGCTGCTTGGCCGAACGCGGCGGGTGGCAGGCGAACAACGTGGCGGTCGGCGTCTCGGTCTGGTTCACGATCTCGACTTGATTCGGGAACACGATCTGCGACCCCGTCATCGAGTACGTGCTCTTGCGGCCGTTGATGCGAAAGATCACGAGATCGCCCGGCACGAGTTCGTTGATGCGCAGGAACGGATGGGTGTGGGTGACGCGGTGACCGGCGAACACGGCGTTGCCGTTCTCGCCCGGCATTGCGGTGCCGGGCCAGTGGCTCGGGCCGAAGTCGATGTTCCGAAGCGTGATGCCTTCCATGATGCGGTGATTCAGGCCGATCTTCGGGATCTCGATCGTGCCGATCTCAACAATTGGCTCGGGCGCGTATGAACCCGGGTTCGAAACGGGCTTGGACTGGCGAGCGACGGGCGCCGCGAGGGTGGTCGGCGGCGGCGGCGCAGTGGTCGACGTCGAAGTCGACGTGGTCGCTACTACCGCGGCCGCATTCGACAGCGGCGTAACGGACTTTTCGTTCTGTTTGATGACAGCTGCGCCGCCCACGGAGAACAACAGGCCCGCGAGAAGTACGACAAGTAGGCGCTTCGAACTTCCCATAGGCAACATTGTTCTATGTCCGCGGCCGAAAATCCTCCCGCCGCACGGCGACGCGCGGCAGCAATTGCGGGTCACACCGGCGACGTCGACACCGCCCGGCGCCTGTCTACCGACGCCGATCCGGGTGTGCGGGCCACGGCGATAGCTGCATTGGCCAGGGTGGAGGCACTCGATGCCGCCGCGCTGGCC
>JACCXE010000431.1 GCA_013697265.1 Actinomycetota bacterium
GCCAGCAAGAAGTCGCCCGACAGGATCGCCACGAGGTTGCCCCACTTGGCGTTGACCGACGGAACGCCACGACGGATCTCGGCGTCGTCCATCACATCGTCGTGGTACAGCGAGCCGATATGCACCAATTCAACAGCGACGCCACCGGTGACGACGTCGTCGGTGACGGCGCAACCGCCGGCCGCGGCCGCGGCCATGGCGAGCACGGGCCTAAGGCGTTTACCGCCGGCGCCGATGAGATGACCAGCGATCTCGGTCAGATACGGATCTTCGGCGACAACCGCGCTGCGCAACCGGTGTTCGGTTCGCGCCAATCCATCTTCGAGCCAGGGAAGATCCAGGGCCGCAAGGACGTTGGACATCTGACCGGTAACGCTACGTCGTAGAACTGTTGTCGGGATAATCCGGACGCTTCATAAACGGGTAGCACCGACCGAACGGGTCATCACCCACCCACCACGTAGACTCATAACCCAACAGCCACCACCTCTAGGGGAGGCCTTCTTGTTCGAACGATTCACCGACCGGGCCCGTAGGGTTCTCGTCCTGGCCCAAGAAGAGGCCAGGCTGCTCAACCACAACTTCATTGGTACCGAGCACATCCTGCTCGGGCTCATCCATGAGGGCGAGGGGACAGCCGCAAAGGCACTCGAGTCTCTAGGCATCACCCTCGAAGCTGTGCGCGAAAAGGTTGAAGAGACCATCGGCCCAGCCGGCGCATCGACCACTGGTTCGCCTCCGTTCACGCCCCGAGCCAAGAAGGTGCTCGAGCTGTCGCTGCGCGAAGCGCTTCAGCTCGGCCATAACTACATCGGCACCGAGCACATGCTGCTCGGCGTTGTCCGCGAAGGCGAAGGCGTCGCGGCCACCGTCTTGCAAAGCCTCGGCGCCGACCTCAGCCGCGTCCGCCAGCAAGTCATCCAGCTGCTCAGCTCGGGTGGCCTTGGCGGCAAGGAAGCTGCCGCTTCGGGCCAGGGTGCCGCGCAAGGCGCCGAGCCCGGCACGTCGGGTTCCGCGGTGCTCGACCAGTTCGGCCGCAACCTCACCACGATGGCCCGCGAGCACAAGCTCGATCCCGTCATTGGTCGTGAGCGCGAGATTGAACGGGTCATGCAGGTGCTGTCGCGCCGCACGAAAAACAACCCGGTGCTCATCGGTGAGCCCGGCGTCGGCAAAACTGCCGTCGTCGAAGGCCTGGCCCAGCGCATCGTCAACGACGACGTGCCCGAAACTCTCACCGGCAAGCAGCTCTACACGCTCGACCTGGGGGCCCTTGTAGCTGGCTCGCGTTATCGCGGCGATTTCGAAGAGCGCCTCAAGAAGGTGTTGAAGGAAATCAAGACTCGCGGCGACATCATCTTGTTCATCGACGAGTTGCACACCCTCGTGGGTGCCGGCGCGGCTGAAGGCGCGATCGACGCGGCCAGCATCCTCAAGCCGATGCTTGCTCGGGGCGAACTGCAGACCATTGGCGCTACCACGCTCGACGAGTACCGCAAGCACCTCGAAAAAGACGCAGCGCTCGAACGCCGCTTCCAGCCGATCAAGGTCGAGGAGCCGTCGCTCAGCCACACGATCGAGATCCTCAAGGGCCTGCGCGACGGTTACGAAACCCATCACCAGGTCACCATCACCGATCAAGCCCTTGTTGCGGCGGCCAACTTGGCCGACCGTTACATCGCGGATCGCTACCTGCCCGACAAGGCGATCGACCTCATCGATGAAGCCGGTTCGCGCTTGCGCATCCGTCGCATGAAGACCAAGCCGGGCGCGCCCACCGAAGCGCAACTCGCCACCGTGCGTCGCGACAAGGAAGCCGCGATCGAAGCCCAGCAGTACGAAGTGGCCAAGGAACTGGCGGCCAAGGAAAAGGATCTGCGCGAGCAGGTCGCCGCGGCTGCCGCCGCCGGTGTGCCCGTCGGCGCGGAAATCAAGCCCGAAGACCAACTCTTCGACGTGGTCGACGAGGAAGTGATCGCCGAGGTCCTCTCACACTGGACCGGCATCCCCGTCTACAAGCTCACCGAAGAAGAAACCGCCAAGTTGCTACGCATGGAGGAAGAACTCCACCATCGCGTTATCGGTCAGAACGACGCGATCGAAGCGGTGGCCCAGGCCATTCGCCGCACCCGCGCCGGGCTGAAAGACCCGAAGCGCCCGAGCGGCTCGTTTATCTTCCTCGGCCCGTCGGGTGTCGGTAAAACCGAACTGGCCCGCACGCTCACCGAGTTCCTCTTCGGCGACGAGTCGGCACTCATCCGCCTCGACATGTCCGAGTACATGGAGAAGCACACCGTCAGTCGTCTGGTCGGTGCCCCTCCGGGCTACGTCGGTTACGAAGAGGGTGGCCAGCTCACCGAGGCGGTTCGCCGCAAGCCGTTCT
>JACCXE010000499.1 GCA_013697265.1 Actinomycetota bacterium
GGTGGGGAATGCGGCCGAAGCTCGGCTTCATGCCGACCAGGCCCGAGAACGCAGCCGGGATACGGATCGACCCGCCGCCGTCGCTGGCCGTGGCCATCGGCACGAGGCCGGCCGCCACCGCGGCGGCGCTGCCCCCACTTGAGCCGCCGGGTGTGCGCTCGGTGTTCCACGGGTTGCGGGTGGTACCCCACGCTTTGGTGTGGGTGAAGGCAACGGTGCCGAACTCGGGCGCCGCCGTCTTGCCGATCGGCACGCAGCCCGCGGCGCGCAGCCGGGCCATGTGGATCGAGTCGGCCGGTTGTGGCGGAGTGTCTTTGAACAGCAGCGATCCGTGCGTTGTGGCCAGACCCTTGGCGTGCTCGAGATCCTTTACGCCGATCGGCACGCCGGCGAAGGGTCCCGGGTCTTGCCCGGCGCCGACCATCTCGTCAATCGCGGCCGCCGCAGCGCGCGCCGCGGGCTCGTCGATGATCACGAATGCGTTCAGCGCGTCGTTGTGTTCGGCGATGTTGGCCAAGCACTCGTCGAGTATTTCGGCCGCCTTCAGTTGTCCGCTACGAACCTTCTCGGCGATTTCTACCGCTGTGCGCATGCCGAACCTTACGGCGCGGCCCGCAGCCGTTGCCCGCCGAAACGCGCGATCACGGCCTCAGCATTCGGGGCGACGGTTTTCAACGCGTCGACCACCGACGACGGCACCGCCACCCGGTACGCGTTGGCCGCAACGAAACGGGCCAGCGCGCAGTCCACCGCCGCAGTCGACACGCCAAGCGCACCCAACGCGTGCACGGGCTGCACGTAAACCGAGCGGTAATAGGCCCCGTGACGTTGATCCCAGTACGGCATCGCTTCGCCCATGCGCCCGGCGCCTCCGGCGGGGATCGGCTTGGCCAAAAACGACCGGTACGTGGTTTCGACCTGGGCCTCGGCCCACGACGCCAAGCCCTCATCGATCCACGGGTCACGACCCTGGTCGCTGCCCACCAACGCGTAGAACCATTGGTGCGCGATCTCGTGCGACAGCGTGCGACTGTTGGTGCCCGGCCCTTGCATCACGTGGCCGGGGTACTCGATGCCGCCCTTCAGTTTCGGCGTGATCGCGAGCGTGTACGCGGGCCACGGATACGCGCCGTAGCGACGGGCCAGTTCCGTGAGGGCGGGCGTGACCGCGCTGAGATACATCGCGGCCGAGTCGTTCAGTGTTTTATCGACCCCGACCACCACCGGCACCGTGCCGGCCAAGCCTCGCGCCACCGTGAAGTCGCCGATCGACGCAGCCCAGTCCGGCACGGCACTCGCGGACCAGGTTCGGTCCCCGCGGTCGGTGCCGCTGGCCAACACCGTCAGGCCCGGCGGCGTCACCAGGTGGACGTCGAAGTCGGCGTGAATCGACGTGGAGGCTTCGGCGTTCGACGTCGTGGGCGGGTCCAGCGTCCAACCCGCACCGGGCTCCCACGGCAACAGCGGCAGCCACGAACCGAGACGCACCGTCGTGCCAACCCGGCTCAAGCGCTCGTCGACGTCGCGGGGCAGCGTCACCACAAAGTTCACTGCGAATCGCTGCGCGGTGGTCGCCGGTATCGGACCCGTCGCCGCGACCGCGGTCGTCGCGTTCACGAGCGACAGCGCAACGGGTCTTCCGTCGAGCGTCGCGTCGCCCAAGTCCATGCGGCCGCCTCCCGCCGCCGTCGTCGGCCCGTTCGGCCACAGCCGCATCACGATCCGGTCCGTCGCCTTGTCCGGCGTGAAGAGCGCCCGCAGCGAGCCCCGCACTTGGTTGGCCGCGAGGTCGAGGGTGGCGTCGATCGTGTACTTGGTGCGGTCGCGGCGAGGCTCGACGCGCTTCAGCGAGGAGGCGTCACACCCGTTCGGTGCCGGCGGAGCAGCGAGGGTTGTCGTCGTGCTCGCCGTGGTCGATGGCGCGGCCTTGGTGGTGGTGGAGCGACGCGTGGTCGGCGACGCGTCCTTCGACGAACCGTTTGCGCACGCGCCGAACACCAGCGCGAGCGCGATGGCGGAGGCGAATCGCCTCACCGCATGAACAGCCCGCCGTCGACAACGAGCACCTGACCGGTGATGTAGCTCGCCTCGTGGCTGAGCAGGAACACGACGGGCCACGCAATCTCCCACGCGGTGCCTTGGCGCTTGAGGGGAACCGGCGTCTGGTCACGCGAGGGCCGGCCGCCCGAGGCCACCCTTCCGAGCGGCGTGTCGATCAGGCCCGGGCATACGACGTTGGCCCGCACGCCGCGGCTGGCGCATTCGGCTGCCACGTGCCGGCTAAGGCCGATGAGCCCGGCCTTGGTGGTGTCGTATACCGGGATGCGACTGCCGGCCTGAAGGCCCGCCACCGACGAGATGAACACGATCGACGAGCCCTCGCCCAAGCGCTCCTTCGCTGCTTTGCACACCAGGAAGTGGGCTCGCAGGTTCACGTTCTGCGCCAGGTCCCAATCTTCAACTGTCGTGCGCGACAGGCCAGCGCCGGCGGCGATTCCGACGTTGAGCACTACGCCGTCGATGCCGCCCAGCGCCGCTTCGCTCTCGGTCACGAGCGACTCGCACGCTTCAGGGTCGCTCACGTCGGCCGGAATCACAACTGCATCAGCGCCTTCGGCTCGCACGAGTTCCGCGGTCGCTTCCGCCGCGTCTTTGTTCATGTCGACGCATGCGATCGACGCTCCCTCACGCGCTGCGGCCACCGCGATCGCGCGCCCGTTGCCGATCGGCGCGTCCGGGTCGTCGGTAGCGCGGGTGCCTGCGCCGACTACCACGATCTTGCGCCCGGCGAGGCGACCGCTCACGACGGGAACCCATCGACGCCGGCGTCGCGCTCTACGCCGAGCGAGTTCAGCGTCATCGATACCAAGTGATACTGGCCGACTGTCATCAGAACCTCGATGAGCTGTTTCTTGGAGTAGCGCACCGCCAGCGCGTCCCAAGTGGCGTCGCTGATCTTCGAATCGGCGTGCAGTTCGTCGGCGGCGGTGATCAGCAGCGCGTCGTCGTCGCTCCACCCGGCGGCCGACGGGTCGAGCGTGGTCGCGTCGACTTCCTTCTCGCTCAGCCCTGCCGCCATTCCGATGATCTTGTGCTGGCCCCACTCGTAGTCGCTCTGACAGTTCCAGCCGGTGCGCAAGATGAGGATCTCGCGTTCGCGGGCGGCAAGGTCGCCGCCGTAGAGCAGCACACCTCCGAAGGCGCCCCACCGTTTGAGCAACTTCGGGTGGTGGGCCAGCGTCGTGAAGATATTGAGCGGCGTACCGGCGCTGAGCCCGGCCAGCACCTCTTTGGTCTTGTCGTCGCTTTCCGCGTCGGTGATCGGTGCGATGCGTGGTTGAGCCATACCTCATCTTGGCGGGTTACGGTCGAGCGATGTCGGCGGACCGTGTCCCCACCTGCGTGTGGCGGGCCACGCCCGAACTGATCGTGGTCCTCGACGACAAGTTCGGCGAACCAATCGACAGCTATGTCAACGGCTCGCAGGTGTGGATGCGCGAAGACGGGCCCGACGAGATCGTCCTGCAATGGCGCCTTCATCCGGTCGCCGGATACAAGCGCCCGGCGGGCGTCGAAACCGACGCGGTCTTCGGCCAGGCCGCCCTGGCGTTGGCAACCGGTGAATCGCCGCCCGCGCCGCTCATCGAATTGTGGGACGGACTCGAATGCTTCGCCGCCTACGGCGACGACGTCGAACCGGCGATCCTCGCCAACGCCGCCGCAGCCGCGCTCGGCCTCACGCCCGACGCATCGGGCCTCGTCGACCACGAAGCCATCGCCGACGCGTGGGAGAATTCACGGGGCGCCACGTCGATCACCGCCGCGCTCTTCGGGCAACTCAATACCTAATTAACGGGCCCACGTCCGGAAGTAGTCGGGGTCCGACGCCGAGCGAGCCGCGTCGGTCACGTTCAGCGGACGGAACGTGTCGAGCATCACTGCGATTTCCTCGGTGCGCGTTTGGTCGACCGACCTCTCGTAACTGCCCGGCTGTGGGCCGTGCACGAAGCCGGCCGGGTGCAGCGTGATCGAGCCGACTTCGATGCCCGACCCGGCACGGCTCATGAAGTTGCCAGCCGAATAGAAGATCACCTCGTCGGAGTCGACGTTGCTGTGGTGATACGGGATCTTCACCGCGTCGGGGTGGAAGTCCAACAGCCTGGGCACGAACGAGCAGATCACGAAGCCGGGGCCTTCGAAGGTCTGGTGGACCGGCGGCGGCTGGTGGATGCTGCCGACGATCGGCTCGAAGTCGTGGATCGACAGCGCGTACGGATACAGCGAGCCATCCCAGCCGACCACGTCGAAGGGGTGGTGCTTGTGCGTGTGACGGCTGAGGCCGGCGCGGGTGCGCACGAATACGTCCACCGGTCCGTCGTCTTCGGCAACGAGTGGTTCTTTTGGGCCGCGAATATCGCGCTCGCAGTACGGCGCACGTTCGAGGAACTGGCCGGTCGCGGTGCGATAGTGACGGGGCGGGCGCACGTGCCCGCTCGTCTCGAACACGAGCATCGACGTCGGTTGCTCCACGACCCATCGGTGGGTCACGCCGCGGGGCACCACGACGTAGTCGCCGGAACGCAACGTGAGCGGGCCGAACGACGACTCGAGTACGCCATGGCCGTCTTGCAGGTAGACAAGCTGATCGCCGACCGCGTCGCGATACAGCGGCGTCGCTGCTCTTAGCGTTGCCACCGACAGCTGCACATCGTCGTTGCCGAACAACAGGTGACGACCGAGCACGGGATCACTGCTCCCCGTTGCTTGCGCCGTGCGCACGTGTAGTGGCACGACGGGATGCAGCGGCGACAGCGGTGGACGCGTCCAGTCCACCGCGTTCACTTCGAGCAGCGCACTGGGTGAGCACCGGTGGTACAGCAGCGACGACGCGTCGGAGAAACCTTCCTCGCCGACGAGTTCCTCGGCCAACCGCAGCCCGCTGGCGTCGCGGTGCACCGTATGGCGCTTTGCGGGCACGTCGCCGACGCGTCGGTAGAACACCGCTAAGTCCTCGCCGGCATGACGGTGCCGGTCACGTCGCCGAAGTCGACGCGGTGCTCGGCGTCTTCGCACCAGCCGCGTAGGGTGACGGTGTCGCCGTTGGCCAGGAAGGCACGACCCGACTCGATGAGGCTGCCGACCGAATCGGGCGTCGGCCCCGACACCGTGCCCGACGCAAACAGGTCGCCGGTGCGCGTGGGCGCGCCGTTGCTCGTGAGGTGCGCGAGTTGCTGGGCGAAGCTCCAGTACAGGTCAGCGAAGTTCGTGCAGCTGATCGTCTCGCCGTTGAGTTCGACCGACAAGTTCAAGTTCAGGGCCCAATCGCGCGTGCCGCGAAGCGCTGCGTCCGGCACCGGGTTCTGCGGAGGTGCCGACACCAGGAACGGACGCAGGTCGTCGAACGGCACCACCCACGCCGAGATCGAGGTGAGGAACGACTTGCCCAGCATTGGGCCCAGCGGCTGGTACTCGAAGGCCTGGATGTCGCGGGCACTCCAGTCGTTCACCAGCAGCGCACCGAAAACGTGGTCGTCCGCGTCGTCCACGCTGATTGTTGTACTCGCTTGCGAACCAACGCCGACGACGAACCCGACCTCCAACTCGATGTCGAGTCGGGCACTCGGTTGACGGACCACGCCGTCGTCGGTCTTCACCAAGCCAGTCGGCCGGATCACCGGCGTGCCGCTC
>JACCXE010000508.1 GCA_013697265.1 Actinomycetota bacterium
CGGCAAGATAACTACGGCGGCGATCGACGCGATCAACAGGTAGACGGTCGGCACTAGCCGACGTTGATTCCGCGTCGCCACAAGTTCCCCATCCTCGACACTGGACCTGACGGTGGCGTCAGGTCCAGTGGAATCATGCCCGCGCTCGCAACGCGTTGCCAGTCACTCCGACCTGACGTATTCCTCAGGTTTGCGATAGCTTGCAGCCAGCATCACAGGCAGGGGGAAGCAGTGCGCGAGGCAATCGGAGGAACCGGCCGCGTCGCGTCGCAGCGCGCCCCCCGCACCGCTGCATTGATAAAGGTCGCAGCCGCTCTCGGAGTCCTTGCGTCGGCGCAGGCGTGCGGAATCGGCGACAAAGCCGGATTGGCCGATCGCATCACCGCCGGGCCGGCGCTCGCCGAAACCTCGATCGTGGTTGGATCGGTGAGCGTCGAATCGCGCATTGTCGACGTGCCCGCCGGCGCGGGCGGCGGCTTCACCGGCGCGGGTGGCGGTTTTCCCGGCGCCGCCCTCCCTGTCGACGGGGCCGGACCCAGCGCACAGGTGCAACCTCCCGGCCTGCCACCCGATGGGGTGTCGCTCGGGCGACAAAGCCTTGGTTTCGAGCTCGATGTGGCCCGTTCCCGAGCCGTCTTGACCCGCACCGGGCTCCCGGGCGCGCTGGTGATCGCGAACGACATCGAATTTTTTGGTCGGCGCGCCGCCGCCGCACCAAACGACTCGCGGCCGTGGGTGCGAATGACTCTTGACCGCATCGACCTGGGAGCAGGCGAGATAGACCCGTTCGAAGGCGCGGCGAGCGCGGTCGCCGTGTTGAACCCGGCCGTGATCCTCGACATGGCCGCCGGCGCGCTCACCGGCTCGATTAAGCGGCGCGGCGCCGCTCTCGTGGGCGGCACCACGACGCAGCGGTTCGACTTCAATGTCAGTCTCGACAAGGCGTTCGGTGACGTTCGCCGCAGCCGCTACTCCGAAGACAAGCGCGATCTGATGTTCGACTACCTCGACCTGCTGGGCGTGGACGGACGGGTCCATGCCGCGAGCGCGTGGCTCGACAAAGACGATCGGATCAGGCGGTTCTCCGTGAAGTTGACGCAGCGACCGCGCACACGCTTTGCGTTCGACTTCATCGTCACGCTGGATCTCGATCGCTACGCCGGGACCTACTCGGGTCTTCGTCCCTTGCCCGATGAGGTCCTAGGAGTCGACACGCTCGTGGGCTTCGTCAACGCGGTGCTCCCGCCGCCAACCGATGGGGCATCGCCGCTCGGCGCGCCGACGACGGGCGCAGCCCCATGACCCGAACACGCGCTGTCGCGTTCGGAGCGCCCATTGGGCTTGTGCTCATGGCGATCGTGACCGGATTCGCAGTAGGTAACGCCTTCGGCGATCAGGGCATCCCGAAGGAGGTAGTGCTGTACCGCGGCGCAATCCTCGGGTCGGTCAACGCCGTGCTCGCCGTCGGACTGGTCTTCGCGTTCCGGGCGACGCGAGTGGTCAACTTCTCGCAGGCATCGTTCGGCGCCTTGTCGGTGTTTCTTTACTTGGTTTTGCGTGACGCGTGGCAGTGGTCGTTTTGGGCCGCATTCGGCGCGTCGCTGGCGGCGTCGATCAGTCTCGCGTTGTTGGCAGACCTATTGGTGCTGCGACGATTCGCTCGTGCTCCTCGTTTAGTCCTGACGGTCGTCACAATCGCGCTCGGGCAGACCATTCTCGGGTTTGCGTTGACGTTGCCAGAGCTCTTCGGGTTCGAGCCAGACCCCGACACCGGCTTGCCGAACCTGCCGACCGTCTCGCCGTCAACGCCGTTTGGGGATCGCGTGTGGAAGGTCGGCGACATCTTCTTTAACGGAAACCAACTCGCCGCCGTCCTCTTCGCGCTCGTCTCGCTGATCGCGGTCGCGGTGTTTCTTCGCTTTACCCGAGTGGGCACCGCGGTCCGTGGCGCAGCCGAGAATCGCGACCGGGCGGGTCAACTCGGAATCGACGTTCAGGGCTTGTCGACGGTGGTCTGGGTGGTCGTCGGTGCCCTCGGCGCTGTCGCCGCGCTATCCAGCTCGATTGGTTCGTCGACGAGCCTGAGCACGACCACCATCCTCGCCACGGGGGCGTTCGGCGTCGGCACGCTGTTACGCGGCCTCGCCCCCGCCGTTGTCGCGCGGATGGATAGCCTGCCGATGGCTGTCGCGGGTGGGTTCGCCGTTGGCATCTTCGAAGAATCGGTGCGGTGGGGGACAGGCCAGGCCGCCACTGTCGATCTGGTTCTCCTCGTGGTCGTTGTGGGCGCCCTGTTGTTTCAACGGCGGGGCGAGAGCCGAGTCGTGGCCGACGCTGCGAGCAGTTGGGAGGCCACCGAGGAAGTGCGCGGCGTGCCCCACGAACTGGCAAAGCTGCCCATCGTCATACGCGGAACGCGGCGGTTCTTCATCGCGATCGCGTCAGTCGTTGCGATCTTTCCCTGGGTCATGTCGCCAACCCAGACCAACCTCGGTTCGCTCTACGCCATCTACGGCATCGTGGGCGTGTCGCTGGTGGTGCTCACGGGATGGGGCGGACAGATCAGCCTCGGCCAATTTGGCTTCGTGGCCGTTGGCGCCGTGC
>JACCXE010000014.1 GCA_013697265.1 Actinomycetota bacterium
CCGATGGGCCCAGGCACCGGCGAGCTCGACGCGGCGGCCGACAAGTTGCTTGTATCACTGGGGTCGCTCGCAGCACCTAAGTTCATGGCCTGATGTCATCGCCCGTTCGAGTCATATTCCTGGGCGGGTTGGGTGAGATCGGCCGCAACTGTGCCGTAATCGAGGTCGACGATCGACTGCTGATCATCGATTGCGGGTTGATGTTTCCCGACATCGACATGCCCGGCGTCGACCTGGTGCTGCCCGACTTCACGTTCCTGCGCCAGAACGCGGACCGAGTGGAAGCGTGCGTGCTCACCCACGGCCATGAAGACCACGTTGGTGCGCTGTCGTATCTGCTACGGGACCTCAAGTTCCCGCTCTACGGCTCGGCGCTCACCCTGGGCATGGCCCGCAACCGCATCGAGGAGGCCGGCCTTGTTAGCCGCACCTCGTTCAACCCGGTGTCGGATGGCGAGCGGCGCAAAATCGGGCCCTTCGATGTCGAGTTCATTCCTGTTACTCACTCCGTCCCCCACGCGTATGCCATCGCAGTGCACACACCCCAGGGCGTGATCTTCCATACGGGGGACTGGAAGCTCGACCTCACGCCGGTAGACGGACGCACCACCGACATTGCCCGCATCGGCGCGATCGCTTCGGGCGACGGCATCCGGCTCATGCTGGGTGACTCGACCAACGCCGAGGAACCCGGGCACACGGTTTCGGAGACCTCGATCGGCGAGGTGCTGCGCGACCAGTTCCGCAACAACACCGACAAGCGCGTGATCGTCACGTGTTTCGCCAGCCACATCCACCGCATCCAACAACTCATGGACGCCGCGGTGGCGAACGGACGCGTGATCGCGACGCTTGGTCGTTCGATGGGCAAGAACGTGGCGTTGGCCCGTTCGATGGGTTTGCTCACCGTCGAGGACAAATCGATCGTCGACATCGACGACATCGGCGACTATGCGCCCGAGAAGCAGTGCGTGATCTCGACCGGGTCGCAAGGCGAGCCGATGAGCGCGCTTGCCTTGATGGCGGCGGGCGAGAACAAGCGGCTCAAAGTGGGCGAGGGCGACATCGTGATCTTGTCTTCGCACGCGATCCCCGGCAACGAGGCGAACGTCGGCAAGGTGATCGACGGCCTGCACCGCCTTGGTTGCGACGTCGTGCACTCGGGCATCGCGGCTGTGCACGTGTCGGGTCACGCCAAGGGCGAGGAACTGAAGACGTTGCTCACGTTGGCCAGCCCCGAATTTTTCATTCCGGTACACGGAGAGTTCCGTCACCTCACCCACCACGCGCGCTTGGCCAAGACGCTGGGGATGAGCGACAACCACGTGCTGTTGTGCGAGGACGGCGACGTGGTCGTGCTCACCGACGCCGGCATCGACTTCGGCGACACCGTCCCCGCTGGTTACCTCTACGTCGACGGCATCGTCGGTGACGTCGGCCAAGGCGTGTTGCGCGACCGCAAAGTGATCGGCGAAGAAGGTGTGGTCATCGTCGTTGTCACCGTCGACAGCAAGTCGGGCCGCGTGGTGGGCCGGCCCGAGATAATCACGCGCGGGTGGGTATACGCGCCCGAGGCTGAGGCGCTGCTCGACGAGGCGCGGGAAGCGGTGCGCGCGCAGATTGAGCACGTCACTGCTGGAGTCGACCTCGACACGCTGCGAAAGACGGCGCGGTCGGCGCTGGGCAAGTTCGTGAGTGAACGAACGAAGCGTCGACCGATGATCGTGCCCATCGTCATGGAGGTCTGACCGGAGTGGACTACGTGCGGATCTACGCCGACGAAAACGGCGTGTCGCATTTCGAAGACGTCGCCGCTTCGGTTGTCGAGCAACGTGTTGCCGAGGGCGTGCCGCCGCTGCTCCTAACCGGACCGTTCCCGGTGTCGTCGTTCACCATCGCCGAACAACCGCCGGGCAATCCGGCGTGGGATCCGCACGTCGCTCCGCGCCGGCAGTGGGTCAGCGCCGTTCGCGGGCGTGTTGCCATCACCGTCTCCGATGGCGAACGCCGGGAATTTGATCCCGGTGAACTGGTCTTCGTCGAAGACCTAACCGGCGATGGGCACACCTCCACGCCGCTTACCGCTGACTTCGCCTTTCTCATCCTCCCCATCGCCTAGAAAAACGCGCGCACGGCGCTAGACAGTTGCCATGTCTCTGACTGGAATCGAAGGAAAGGTCGCGCTCGTCACCGGAGCGGCGCGGCCGCGGGGGATTGGCCGGGCTACTGCGTTGCGGTTGGCTCGGGAGGGCGCGGACGTCGCGTGCGTCGACCTCGGGGCGCCTATGGCCGATTTCCCTTCCCACGGTGTGGCCGAACCGACCGATCTCGAGACGATCGTGTCTGAGATTGAGGCGATGGGCCGTCGAGCGGTGGGCATACGAGCCGACGTCACCGAGGAGGCGCAGGTCGAAGCCGCTGTCGCAGAGGCAACGGAGAAGCTCGGCGATGTCTCACTCGTGGCCAACGTCGTAGGCGGCGGCAGCTTCGGCATGGGCATGGGCCCGCTGACGTTCCTGCCCGCCGACCAGTTCGACAAGATCGTGTCGTTGAACCTGCGCAGCATGTTCCTGGTGACGAAGGCGTGCGCGGCACGCATGGTTGCCACCGGAACCAAGGGCGCGATCGTCAGCGTGTCATCCCAAGCAGGCAAGCGGGGCATGCCGATGCTCGGCGCCTACTGCGCGGCCAAGTCGGGGATCATCCTGCTAACTCAGACATGGGCCGCCGAACTCGGGCCCGCGGGTATCACCGTGAACGCGGTCTGCCCCGGCACGGTCGACACCGACCTGCTCAACAAAGACGGCCAACTCGAAGCCATGGTCGGCGGTCAACCCGGCGGGTTCCAGGGGTGGATCGACAGCCAGATCCCGTTGGGCCGCATGCAGACCGGCGGCGACGTCGCCAACGCGATCGTGTTTTTGATGAGCGACGACGGCGATTACATCACCGGTGAGGCGCTGAATACCTCCGGTGGTCAGACGATGGTCTGAGCCCGGGCCGCCTACCTGGCGGCGGTGGTCTGCAACCAACGTGTTACCGCAGCGAGCAACGCTGCCTTCGTAACGGGTTTGGCCAAGTAGTCGTCCATACCAGCCGCGAGGCAGCGCTCACTGTCTTCGACCATGGCGCTCGCCGTCAGGGCCACGATTGGCACGCGCGCCCCTGCGCCTTCGTCGGCCCGAATCGCCGCAGTGGCCGCGTAACCATCCATGAGCGGCATCTGACAATCCATGAGCGCCGCGACCATTCAGGTGCTCGAACAAGCCCGCATGCTGCTCGCAGAGCAATCGCGCATGCTCTTGGTGCGGAATCCAACGAGGTCGGCCCGATGGCTCCTCGACCTGTGTTCATCTCGTATCACGACGACTCGCCACCAATGAACGACATTGACAGAGGTCGCAGGCGATATCGTCGCCCAGAGGCTCCGCTTCAATAGAGATGGCGAACAAGACTATGGCTAGAGAAGAACTGCTGACTCGCACCTTCGTGGAGTTGGCCGACACACTGGTCGCCGACTTCGATGTCGTCGAGCTGCTGACCCTGTTGGCTGACCGCTGTGTCGAGGTACTCGACGTAGCTGCAGCCGGGTTGATGCTCGTCAATCCCGACGGCGACCTGCGCGTCATGGCCTCGTCGAGCGAAGCGATGCGCGTGCTCGAACTCTTTGAAGTCCAGGCCAAGGAAGGGCCATGTCCCGACTGCTTCCGCACGGGCGAGCCGGTGATAGCCACCGATCTCACCAAGGTCAGCGAACGGTGGCCGCGTTTCGCCGTCGAGGCGATGAACGCGGGGTTCCGGTCGGTGCAGGCTCTGCCCATGCGCCTCCGCGGCAATGTGATCGGCGCACTGAACCTCTTTCACGTCGATACAGGCGAGATGCGCCAAGGTGACGTTGAAGCCGCACAGGCACTCGCCGACGTTGCCACAATCGCCGTGTTGTCGCATCGGGCCGTGCTGGAAGTTCAGATCGTCAACGATCAGCTGACCCAGGCGCTGAATAGCCGTGTGGTGATCGAGCAAGCCAAGGGAATGGTGGCCGAGTCGCGAGGCCTCGCCATCGACGAAGCCTTCAGCGCGTTGCGAAGCCATGCCCGCGATCACAACCTGCGCCTGGTCGACGTCGCGAACGACGTCATCAATGGTGCGCTCCCGACCGCGAGCCTGGAAGGGCCGCTGACCTAGGCGTATCCAGCGAGGTACGCGGCGCCACGTCGCTCGGCAGCGTGTACGGTCCCCGATGGGCGGACCGAACATAGGTACGGTTAATTGGCTATGGCCACGACGAAGCGAGGCCCCGCTCGCAAGCCCGTGACTAAGACGGCGGCCTCGCGTCGCACGTCCTCGTCTGCTCGATCGCGCAAGAAGCCGTCCGCTGCGGCGCGCATGCGCGATTCGCTCGCCACGCACCTCGGGCGGCAGTCCGACGACGTGTGGGGGCTGTTAGTTCTGGCCCTCGGAGTTGTCGCCGCGCTTGGCATTTACGCCGACCTCACCGGGCCGGTCGGCCACGTCATCCGCGATCTCGCCGGCCTGTTGTTCGGTTGGGGCCGGCTCGCGTTGCCGTTCGTGATCGCGGGCATCGGTCTGGCGCTGTTGCAAGGCCGACCTCGGCAGGAGCCGGGCCGCGTCGCGATCGGCGCGACGTTCCTCCTTGTCGCTGCGACCGGTCTGCTCCATCTTTTCCGCGGCTCGCCCAGATGGACCGACCCCGCCGTGCAACTGCGAGACGCCGGCGGGCTCATCGGTGCGCTGATCGGCGAGCCGTTGCGCAGCCTTCTCGCCACGCCGGGCTCGGCGCTGATCCTTAGCGTGGTCGCCCTTGTGGGTCTCTTGATCTTGCTGAAAATGAGCGCCCGCGACGCCTGGAACCATATCGTCAACGGCTTCGCACGCATCCTCAACGCGCTCAGCGGCTCCGCCCGCGCCCTCAGCGCGGCCACCACCACTGACGTCGACGAGCGCATCGACGCCACCCGCCGTCACCCGGCGAGCGCGCCCACGATCACCACCAACGGCGAGGAACTGAACGACGCGGACGCGCCGCCCGACGAAGAGCCCGAGCGCGAGATCACGGTCACGGTCGCCGAGAACCCCGAGCCCACGCAGGC
>JACCXE010000022.1 GCA_013697265.1 Actinomycetota bacterium
CCATGTTCAGCTTCGCGGGCATCTCATCTACGTACAACCCGATGAAGATGGGCATGGAGTTGTTGTACATGCCCCGCTTCGACGTCGACGCCTGGTTCGACGTCGTCGAGCAGCGCCACCCCAAGGCGACGTTCGTCGTGCCGGCGATGGCCGAGTTGTTGATCGCCTCGCCCCGCTTCGAAGCCGCCGACCTCTCCAGCCTGCGCATCTGCTCGCTCGGCAGCGCGCCAGTCGCTCCGGGCACCGTAAAAACACTCCAGGACAAGATGCCGCGGGCAATGGTCAGCAACGCCTGGGGGATGACCGAGGCCGGTCCCGCGTTCTGCTTCATGCCCGAAGAGGAACGCGACAAGCGCATCGGCTCGGTGGGCAAGCCCATGCCGCCCACCCAGTTCAAGATCGTCGATGAAAACGACAACGAACTGGCGCCCCGCGCGATTGGCGAGCTCGTGGTGCGCAACCCGGGACGGGAGCGGGAGTACTTCAACGACGCCGAAGCGACCGCGTCCACGTGGCGCGACGGCTGGCTTCACTCGGGCGACTTGGCCTTTCTCGACGAGGACGGCTTCCTCTACATCGTCGGCCGAGCCAAAGAAGTGATCATCCGCGGCGGCAACAACGTGCACGCCGCCGACGTCGAGTCGGCGCTCTACGAACACCCCGCCGTGCGAGAGGCGGCGGTCGCTTCCATCCCCCATGACGTGCTGGGCGAGGACGTCGGCGCGTGGATCGTGCTAGCCGACGGCGCCGAGCCGAGCGACGCAACAATCGACGAGATCAAGTCGTTCTGCGGCGAGCGCCTGTCGGACTACAAAATGCCCCGACGCATCACCTTCGTGGACGAACTGCCGCGCAACGCGACGGGCAAAGTCGTGAAGAAGGACCTGCCGAACCGGGAGGGCTAAGCGCCCGCAGTCCGTGGGCTAACTTAGGCACATGCGTTTGCACATAGCGCTCGAGGATGACCTCGTCGCTGAACTCGACCGGCGCGTTGGCCCCCGTCGGCGCAGCGCGTTCATCGCGGAACTCGTGCAACGCGGGCTCGACGATGAGCGGCGGTGGGACGACGTCGAATCAGCCCTCGGCGTTCTTGCGAACACGCGCCACGAATGGGATAGCGATCCCGCGGGGTGGGTTCAGCAGCAACGTCGGGGTGACGCCCGCCGTACCGGCTGAGCGTGAGCCGGCTGCTGCTCGACTCGACCGTGCTTATAGATGCCCTGCGCGGCACGCCGGTCGCATTACGGGTAGCGGGGCTGCGACGAACGGGAACCGAACCGTGGGTATGCGCGATCTCCGTGGAAGAGATCTGGCGAGGCCTGCGACCGACAGAGGAATCGGCCGTGCAGCGACTGTTCGCGGGCTTGCGGTTGGCCCCGTTAGGTGTGGCCGAAGGCGTGCGCGCCGGAACCTGGCGATGCGACTACGCCAAGCGCGGCGTGACCCTGCACCAGGCGGACTGTCTCGTCGCAGCGGCGGCGGTTGGAATCGGCGCGAGGCTCGCGACCGCGAACATCGAGGACTTCCCGATGGACGGGTTATACGTCGAGCACTGGCCCACGGGTTAGTACGTCGAGGTCGCGGGTGGCGTAGGTGTGGTGCCAGTACTCCTCGTTCACAATCACGCCGAGTGCGGCGCCAAGCGGGAAGCTTTCTTCCGGCGGGTTGCCCGGCGTGGTCGGGCGGCATTGCCGGTCGAGGTCGGCGTCGGTGAGCGTCTCAAGAAACGCGCGCACCCGGGCCTGTTGAGCCCGGCGTGTATCCAAAACCTCGGACAGAGTGGGGTTGGCGGCGAGGTCTATCCCCGGGTCTTGGCCGCGCGCTTCTGAGTGGGACAGCGCGATTGCGTGGAACGGCTGCGGGTCGTCGAGCACGACGCGAGCGAACCAGCAGTCCGTTGCGTAGATGAGGTGTCGCAAGGTTTCGACGAAGGACCACTCGAAGTCAATCTGATCGTGCAGCAACGACTCGTCCAATGTCGACGCCCGCGTAACGAGCTCGTCCCACATCCCGTAGACCGACGCGAACCCTGCGCTCAGCCCGCCCGCGTCAGTCTGCGAGAGCGTGGCGAGCACCGGATGATTCGCTTCAACTCAGCGGCGATGAGCGGCGCGACCTCGACGCCGTTCATGGTCAGCCCCAGGAACTCACCAGTTATGCGGGCGTTGTAGAGCCACGCCCCACTCAAATTGGCGCCGGCAAGGTTTACGTCCCGCAGTCGCGTTCCGCTCAGATCAAGGTCGACGAGATCTTTTCCGGAAAGGTCAGGGCCGGGTTCGGGTGGCATTGCTCACACCGCGCCGCTAAGGACGAGGTCGGCCAGGCGCTGCCGTTGCCAACCCTGTCGACCGAACAACACGTCGTTGGCCTTCACCCTGCGAAACAGCAGGTGTGCGTCGACGTCCCAGGTGAAGCCCACGCCGCCGTGCACCTGAATGTTCTCGGCGGTGATCATCGCCGCTGCCTCGCCCACGAAGCCCTTGACCGACGCCGCGGCGGACTCGCGGATGGCGTCGTCGGGGGACGCGTCGGCCGCCCACGCCGCGAAGTGCGTGGCCACCCGGGCGAGTTCCAGCTGGTGGAGCATGTCGACGATCTTGTGCCGGATCGCCTGGAACGAGGCGATGGGCCGGTCGAATTGCACGCGCACCTTGGCGTACTCGGTCGCCATGTCCAGCGCCCGGTCACATGCGCCGACGCTCTCGGCGCACAACACCACGGCGATGTCGTCGCACACGCGGGCGAGCACTTCGCGTTGATCGCCGTCAGCGCCGGCGCGGCGCGCCGCCCGCCCTTCCAACGCCAGACGCGCCACTTTGCGCGTTACGTCCATCGACGGCACCAACTCGCCCGCGGGCGCGTCGACCACGAACGTGCCGAGCGCGTCGTCGGCGGTGCGGGCGACCACGTAGACGAAGTCGGCTGTGTGACCGTCGATCACGTACGGCTTCACGCCGCTCAGCACCCAGCCGTCTCCGTCGGGGGTGGCGGTTGTTTCGATTGCGTCGAGCGGATCGCTGGCGCCGTGCTCTTCGACGGCAACGGTGCCCCGCACGGCGCCCCCTGCCAATGCGTCGAGCGCAGCGGTGTCGCCCAAGCGAAGTGCCATCAAGGTCGCGCACACCGACGACGACAACCACGGCCCGGGCGCCGGCAGCCGGCCCATCTCCTCGGCTACCACCACGGCTTCGAGCACGCCCATACCGGCGCCACCGTTCGCTTCGGGCACCAACAATCCGGTCCACCCGAGGTCGACGATCCGCGACCAGAACTCGTCGGTAACGCCGCGGTCGTCTTCCATCATCGCGCGCACGTATTCGCCCGGAGCCTGCGCGGCCAGGAACGACCGGGCGACGTCGCGCAACGCGTCTTGTTCGGCGCTAAAGGTGAAGTCCACGGCCGGTCACCTTAGAACGATCGACTTACTGGAGCCGCTGCGGCCCTTGGCCATTCGTCTCGCCGCACCGTCGCCGCCCCTAGCGACGACCCCACTCAGACGACAAAAAGTCCGCGGCCAGATCGTCGCGCAGCACTCGGCGCAGCAGTTTGCCCGTCTCGTTGAACGGCAGTTCGTCGACGAACTTGATGCGCTCAGGCGTACGGGCCGAACGCAGCGCTACGCGCACGTGGTCGCGCAACTCGTCTTCGGTGCAGTCTGCGGCGCGCACAACCGCGGCCACGACCTTCTCGCCCCATTCGACGTCGGGGATGCCGACCACCGCGGCGGCCTCGACGGCGGCGTGTTCGAGCAGCACCGCTTCGATTTCGCCGGGCGACAGGTTCTCGCCGCCCCGCACGATCACGTCGTCGACGCGGCCCTGCACGAACAGGTAGCCCTCGTCGTCTAGGTAGCCGGCGTCGCGGGTGTTGAACCATCCGTCGCTGAGACCGTTGTCGACGCCCTTGTACTCGCCCGACACCTGATCGCCGCGCACCCAGATGATCCCGTCGCGGATGTCGACTTCGACACCGGGCAACGGTTGGCCGACCGAGCCGAGCCGGGCCTTCCACGCCGGGTCGTCGCTGTAGAACGCGACGCGGTGGTCGTCGGGGCCGAGGACGGAGATGGTCGATGACGTCTCCGTGAGCCCATAGGCGTTGACCAGATCGACGTGCGGCAACAATTCCATGGCCCGTTGCACCACTTGCAACGGCATCGGCCCGCCGCCATACGCGAGGGAACGCAGCGCGGGCAAGCCTTCGCCGTCGGTGTCGACCACGTCGAGGATCCGGTTCAGCATCGTCGGCACGACCATGGCGTTGGTGATGTTCTCGTCGCGCGCGGCGGCGACCCAACGCTTGGGGTCGAAGCCTCCCAACTGCACGACACGCCGGCCGATGTACGCGGTCGACAGAACCGACGAAACCGAAGCGATGTGATACGGCGGAACGCTCACCAACGCGGCCTCGTCTTCGTCGGCCGACGCGAACTCCTGCGCCATCACGTACGAGCCCAGGTTCTTGTGGCGCAGCACCGCCGCCTTGGGGTCGCCGGTCGTGCCGCTGGTGAACAGCAACACTGCAATCGAATCGGGATCGCAGCCCCACCCGTCGGCCTCTCGGACGGACTCGTCGGCGCTGACCGCGAGAAATGCGTCGCGCTCGATCACCTCCACGTCGTCGAGGCCGGCCAGGCGAACGGCTACGCCCGCACCCGCGATCACCACCGCGGGCGCAGTGCGGGCCACGATCGCCCGCAGACGATCGTCGGCCAACCGGTAATTCACCGGCGCGAACGGCTTGCCCGCGATCGCGGCACCGAACAGCGCGATGGGCAGCGCCATCGAGTTCTCGTCGACGAGCACCACGGTCGAGCAGCCGTGCGCGGCGAGCCATGTAGCGACCCGACGTGCCCGATGACCGAGTTCACCGAAGGTGAGGCCGTCGTGGCGCGAACCAATCGCCACGCGATCCGCCAGGTTTTCGCTGGCCATCTCGATGATCATGCCGACGTGCATACGCGGACCTAGTCCGAGGACGGAAGTGGCTTGGCGCCCTTCACGTTCAACAACGCGTCACCGATCGCGAGCGACCCGTCACCCGGCTTCGTTACCAGCACCTCGATCGTCTCACCCTCGTCGGTATAACGCTTGCCGACCAGAGTGCCCGCGTTGAAGCCATCAGCCGGAGCGCCGTTTCCGCCCGCGTCGTCGATCGACACCATCGGCTCGCCGCCGCAGCGCAAGTCCACCGGGTCGGGCGGTGCCTTCACCACCACAACCTCGTTGTTGCACGTGACGGACCGATAACGCGACCCGGCCTTTAACTGCAGAGACACTTGCCCTCCGTTATTTGGTGAAGTCGTTCAGCAGCGCGTTGAGCAACGCCGGTTGATCGCTTTGCACAGCATGCCCGGCGCCGTCGACTTCTTCGACCCGCACCGTTGGCAGCACCTGGCGGTACTTGTCCATGTCTTCGGGCAGTGTGTAGACCGACAGCCCGCCCTTCACCACCATCACCGGGGCCTGAATGCGGGCGACGTCGTCCCACAGCACCGAGAAGTCGGTCCACTTGCGTTCGGGGTCGCCCTCGCGGGGAAACAGGTCGTAGCGCCACATCCACTTGCCGTCGTCGAGGCGTACGGCGTTGTGCCGCACGCCGCGGCGCACCGCTTCGGGTGAGCGCAGCGGCGACATCGCGATCGTGGCGTCGGCCATCGCGTCGAACGACTCATACGTGGGCGGGCCGCCGATCAGCGCCACCGACCCGCGCTGCTCGGCGGTCATCGTGCGCCCTTGGGCGCCCGTCGACGGCGACACGTCGATGATCACCACGTGGTGAAACGCGTCAGGCTTTTCGGCCGCGAGACGGATGGCGGTCGCGCCGCCGAGCGACATGCCCACGAGCGTGAGCGGCGCCAGGTCGAGCTTGTCGATCAGCGCGGCAATGACGTCGGCGTTGGACCAAGGCCCGTAATCGCGGTCGTCGCGGCGGTCGCTGCGCCCGTGGCCGGGCAGGTCCACCGCGATGGCGGGCCGCGCGAGCAGCGTCATCAGGCTGTCCCACGTGTGCGCGTTCTGGCCACCGCCGTGCAAGAACAGAAACTCCGGCGCGCCTGCGCCCCAGCGCAGCGCGCTGATGTGTTTGCCCGGCGCGACCTCGACGTCGAGACGCTCGCAGGCCAGCACCGCGTCGGGGTCGCCGCCGACTTCAACCGCGACGTCGCGCAGGAACGCGAACTCGTCGTAGGGCTCGGTATCGACCGGCGCGGGCGTGCCCATGACTACTGGCCTTTCCAGACCGGCTCGCGCTTTTCGACGAAAGCCAGCGAACCTTCCTTGGCGTCTTCGGAGCCGAACACCTTCGGCTGCCACTCCATGAAGATGGCGCGGGCCTTGTCGTTGTCGCTGATCGCGGCGCGCAGAATCTTCTTGGTAGCAACGAGGCCCAATGGGCCGTTCTTGGCGATGCGCTCGGCCAATTCGACGGCGGTGTCGAGCACCTTGTCGGCCGCCACCACGTCGTTGATCAGCCCGAGTTGCTGGGCGCGGGTGGCGTCGATCGGGTCACCGGTCAACGCCAACTCGAGCGCGACCGCGAGCGGAATTCGCTGGCTGAGATACACGCCGCCGCCCGCCGCGAACAGGCCGCGCTTGACCTCGGGGATGCCGAATTTGGCGGTGTCGGCGCCGACCACTACGTCGCAGTTCAACAGCAGTTCGAAGCCGCCGGCCACCGCGGTCGCCTGCGCGGCGCCAACGATCGGCACGTCGATGTCGCCGCCGCCAAAGAAGCGACCGAACGCAGCCTGGCCTTCGGGGCTCGCTGTGGGTGCGGTGGATTCGCCCGACGCGAACGCCCGCAAATCCATGCCGGCACAGAAGGAGCGGTCTCCCGTGCCGGTGAGCACCACGGCGCGGATGTCTGGGTTGCTTTCGGCTTCATGTAGGCCTTCGCCCAGCGCACCCATGAGTGCGCCGTTGAGGGCGTTGCGGGCGTCGGGACGGTTCAGGCGTAGCACGAGCACGTTGCCGCGCTGTTCGCGAACGAGTACCGGTTCGTCAGTCAATGTCATTGCTCCGTAGGTGGACTAGGCACGCTCGGAAACAATTCTTGGAACGCTCCGATGCGAATGCGATGGCTGGTTTTTGCGTCGACGCCGTCGAACAATTCGTGCAGCGTATTTTGGGTGTGGCCGAACGTACCCTCGAAGTGCGGATAATCACTGCCCCACATCACGTTTTGCCACCCCATCGCCCAGTTCGCCGCCGGGGCGGACGAGTCGTGTTGGAACGAGGCGTAAACCTGCTCGTAGAGATACTGCGAGGGCAACTTCGACAACGTCGGCTTCACCGCCGCTCCGTGCTGGCGGTAGCCCTCGTCCATGCGGTCGGCCATGAACGGACCCCACGTGGCCCCGCCTTCGGACACGAGCACCTTCAGTTCGGGGTGACGGTCGAGCACGCCGGCTGAGATCAGTTGCGACACGGCGCGCTGGCCGCCGTAGGTCGTCTCGATGTAATTGAGCACCGCGGCGCCGCGGCCGCGGATGTAGACACCGACACGACGCGTCGGGTCGTTCGGCTCGGTGCCGATGTGAAATCCGATGCGCATGCCGGTCTCGGCGAACGCGTCCCACATCGGGTCCCATTCGTCGTCGTTGTATTCGGGGCGATCGACGGGAGGCTTGACCGGAAGGAAGCCGATCAGGAACCCCTCGTTCGAACATCGCTTGATCTCGGCAACCGCGTCGTCGACGTCAACCAGGGGTATCGAGGCGCAGTTCACGAACCGCGGCGACTTCGACTGGAAGTGCAGCGCGTATTCGTTCATGGCCCGACAACCCAGGCGCGCCACCTCGGGCGTTCGGATGTTGAACGCCCAGATGCCGAGGCCGGGGTAGATCACTTCGGCCCATACGCCTTCTTCGTCGAGGTCGGCAAGGCGGGCCTTGGCGTCGTTGCCGCGAATGACGCGGTTGATGAAGTCCTCGTCTTTGGTGCCGAGCGGGCGAGCGTTGATGCCGCCGAAGCCCGGCTTCTTTGGCTTGGTGGGGTCAGGCTGGGGCAGGTCACGACGGAACGCTTGGCCGTCGATGTGGATCGTCTCGAATAGACCACTCGGATCTTTGATGCTGCGCGGCATCCGTTCGCGCACGTGGTCGGGCAGCTTGTCGAACAGGTTCATCGGTTCGATGATGTGGCTGTCGCCCGAGTTGGCCCAAATCTTGCGTTCGGTGATGTCGGTCATTTCGCGCCTGCGGCCACGGCCTACGCGGGCCAGGCGACGGCTTTCGTTTCCAGGTGCTGCTCGAAGCCTTCGACGCCGTTCTGCCGACCGATACCGCTGGTCTTGTAGCCGCCGTAGGGCGAGTCGGCGCCGTACCAGACGCCGCCGTTGATGCTCATCGAACCGCTGCGGATGCGGCGGGCCACGGCCTCGGCGTGCTTTTCGTTTGACGAGAACACGCCGCCGCTCAGGCCGTACTTGCTGTCGTTCGCGATGCGCACCGCGTCGGCTTCGTCGTCGTACGCGATGAGCGACAGTACGGGGCCGAAGATTTCTTCCTGCGCGATCGTCATCGAGTTGTCGACGTTGGTGAACAGCGTCGGCTCGATGAACCAGCCTTTGGGCAGGTGCGGGGGACGGCCACCGCCGACGGCGAGCGTGGCCCCCTCGTCGACGCCCTTCTTGATGTAGCCCTCAACGCGGTCGCGCTGCTTGGCCGAGATCACCGGACCCATCAGGTTGCCGGCGTCGTTCGGGTCGCCGTAGGTAACGCCGGCCATGCCGTCGGCCAGGATCTGAGCGGCCTCTTCGTGGCGCGAGCGCGGCACCAGCACGCGGGTTTGAATCGCGCAGCCCTGGCCCGCGTGCACGCAGCCCATCGCGGCGCCGGGGATCACGTTGGCGAAGTCCGCGTCTTCGAGCACGAGCATGGCCGACTTGCCGCCGAGCTCGAGGAACACCCGTTTGAGCGTCGGCGCGCCCTTCTCCATGATGCGCTGGCCGACGACGGTCGAACCGGTGAACGAAATCATGTCGACCATCGGCGACAGCGTGAGCTCTTCACCCACCAAATGGTCAGAGCTCGTAACGACGTTGACCACGCCGGCGGGGATGTCGGTCTGCTCGGCGATCAAGCGACCGAGGCGCGTGGCATTCCAGGGCGTGTCCGGTGCGGGCTTGAGCACCATCGTGTTGCCGGTGGCCAGGATCGGGCCGAGCTTGTTGATCGTTACTTCGAAGGGGAAGTTCCACGGCACGATCGCGCCGACAACGCCGATCGCTTCCTTCCACACGCCGCGACGGCTGTTGATGCCCATCATGTCGCCGTTGGGCAGCGTGCGTTCCCACTCGAACGTGTCGATCATCTCGGCTGGCCACAGCAGCCCGTCTTTCAAGGGCGAGTCCAGCTGCGGGGCGTAGGTAAGCAAGCGGGGCGCACCAACTTCGGCGATCAGCTCTTCGCGCAACTGCTCGCGTTCGCCTTCAATCGCAGCCTGGAGTTGAAGCAGGCACTGCTTGCGAAAGGCTCGGTTGGTGGACCAGTCGGTGTCGTCGAAGGCCCGGCGAGCGGCCGTAATCGCGCGCTGCATGTCCTCGTTGGACGCGTCGGCGACGTGGCCCAGCACCTCTTCGGTGGCCGGGTTGACGTTGTCGAAACGGTGGCCCGATTCAGCCTCGACGAGCTTGCCGTCGATAAGCATGCGGGTCTCGCCCGAAAACAGCGGTGCGTCAGCCATGTCTCCCCCTGGAGTCGATCCGGGCGCGACCGTATCGGCTTGTGAGCCCTAAAGTGACACGAGTGTTAGTAATTCCGCATGAGTCACGCGAACCCGGCGCCTTATGAGGCATTTGACGGTCTGCGCGTCGATCGCCCGGCCGACGGCATCCTCCGCATCACCCTCGACGCCCCGCCGCTGAACGCCGTCAACGCCGCGGCGCACGAACACCTCGCCGACATCTGGCCCGTCTTCGACCGCGACGCCGAAGCCCGGGTCGCGGTGATCCGGGGCAATGGCCGTGGGTTCTCCGCCGGGGGCGACTTCGAGATGATCACGGGCATCATCGACGACT
>JACCXE010000043.1 GCA_013697265.1 Actinomycetota bacterium
TGGCGTGGCCCGACGATCCGTTGCTCGTGTTGTGGCACGCGCAATCACTGCTGCGCGAATTCCGGGGCGACATCCACATCGCGGCCATGTGCGCCGAAGGTATCGACGGCTGCGAGGCGCTCGTCACCCACGCCGCGTCCGGCGACATCGAGTCCGGGGTGCTGCAAGCCAGCCGGGCCTGGTCCGACGACGGTTGGCAAGCCGCAGTCGAGAGCCTGAAGAGCAAAGGCCACCTCGACGACGACGGCGCGTTCACCACCAAGGGGCGAGCGTCGCGCCAGTGGATCGAGGACCAAACCGATGTCGGCGCCGCGATCGCGTACGAGCCCATCGGAGAAGACGGCTGCGACCGCCTGCGCGCGCTGTGCCGGCCGATGTCGAAGGCGATCGTCGAGAGCGGCGGCTTCGGCTTCAGGTAGCAGCCGTTAGCCGCCCAGGTGACGCTGGAAGAACTGCTGGTTGATGTCGAACATGTAGGGCGGCACCGCCGCGTGCGCGCCGGGGTTTAACGCCAGCATCTTCTCGCCCGAGCCGAACGCGTCGTACAACTCGATGCCGGACTCCACCGGCACCAGTTCGTCGCTCTGCTGAAGCATGAACTGCAGCGGGATGGTGATCTGGCCCGCCGCTTCGAGGTAGCGGTTGCCGCCGCCGAGGCGGCCGCCCATCAAACCGAGCACCGCGCAGCTGATGCGCTTTTCGACCGCGAGCAACGGCACGCCGAACATCGTGCCCATCGACACGCCCCAGTACCCCGTGGGGCCGTCGCCCACGTTGTCGAGTTCCTGCACCGCGTCGATCGTGGCCTGCCACTCGGCCACCGCGGCCTGGGCTCGAGCCTTGCGCTCTTGGCCCGTGAGTGTGTTCATGCGGTAGCGCACGCGCTCGAAACGCTGCATCGGTTCGAGGTCGCGTTCCTCCGCCGGCACCCGATCGCCATGGTCGGGCGCGTCGATCGCCACCGACGCCCAACCGTGGGCGGCCAGACGCCGGGCGAAGGCAGGGATGTGCCCCACCTTCTTGTGTTGGGTGCCGCCGTGACCGAACAGCACTTTGGGCCGGGGCCCGGTTGCGCCTTCGGGGCTCCATACGACACCGGGCACCACCTCGTTGCCCACCTTCAAGTCGAAGCGACGCTCGATCAGTCCGCCGCCCTTGTCTGTCTCGCTGACGATATCCATATGCGCGCACAGTAGGTCTACGGTCCCTGGCCGTGTCGGACGAAGTGCCCAACCTCGAAGAAGCCGAGGAAGCGACCCTCGAGGGCGATCACCCGTACCGGCGGGGCAGCGCGCGCGCCGCGCTCGCCCACCGCGACTTTCGTCTTGTGTGGTCGGGGTCGTTGGCGTCGAACATCGGCACGTGGATGCAGAACGCCGCCCTCGGCGCGCTCGCCTACGAGTTGACCAAGTCGTCGAGCTTCGTGGCCCTGCTCGGCTTCGCGCAGCTCGGCCCGCTGCTGGCGCTGTCGCTCGTCGGCGGGTTACTGGCCGACTCCATCGACCGGCGCACCCTGCTGGTGCTGGGTCAGGGCGAGCAAATGATCTTGTCGTTCGTGCTCGCCGCGGTGGCCTCGCAAAGCAACCCGTCGCACGCGGCGTTGTTCTTCTGCGTCCTCGGCATCGGCATCGGCAACGCCCTGTCGGCGCCGACGCTGTCAGCGGTGCTGCCCCAACTCGTCGGGATGAAGGACCTGCCCGGAGCCGTGTCGCTGCAGTCGGTGCAGCTGAACCTGTCCCGAGTGATCGGCCCCGTGATCGGCGGGCTGCTCCTGCCCAAAATCCACGCCTGGGGCGTGTTCACGCTCAACGGGTTTACCTATCTCTTTGCGATCGCAACGCTGCTGATGGTGAAGATCCCCCGGCCCTACCCCGACCGCAGCGAGACGGGTGTGCGCCGAGTGCTGGGCGGATTCCGCGTGGCCCGCGAAGACAAGCTCGTCGGGCGCTGCCTCATTCTCATCACGACGTTCTCGTTCTTCTGCCTGCCCTTCATCGGCCTGCTCCCCGTAATCGCGGGCCAGAACCTCAACATCGACGTAACGGGCTTCGGTTACGGGTTCTTGTTTGCGTGCTTCGGCACGGGAGCCGCGCTCGGCGCGGTCGCCGTGGGCACCGTGCTGGTGCCGTACTCCAAGGCCCAGGTGGTGCGAATCGGCCTACCGCTGTTCGCGGTGTCGCTCGGCGTGCTCGCGCTGCTGCGCGACCCCGCGCCCGCCTACCTGGTGGTGTTTCTCGTCGGCCTGTTCTATTTCGCCACGATCACGTCGTTGTCCACGGTGCTGCAAGCGCACCTCGACCACGTGGTGCGGGGGCGGGTGATGTCGTTGTGGATCATGGGCTTCGGCGGCACGGTGCCGATCGGCTTGCTCGCCGGTGGGTGGCTCGCAGACCACACGTCGGTCAGCACTGTGTTGACCGTCGGCGCGGTGATGGCGCTCGTGCTCGCGGCCACGATCGACCTGCGCGAGCGCCATAACCTCGCCGGGTGAGCACCGAACAGACCATCAGCGCGTCGACGGTTGTCACGCCCGACGCTCTGCTCACGCCCGGTGCGGTGACGATCGAGGCCGGCGTCATCGTCGACGTGCGGGCCACGGTCGGCCCCGCCCCCGACCGGGTGCTGTGCCCGGGCCTCATCGACTTGCAGGTGAACGGCCACGACGACGTGCACGTGGCCTACGCCACAGGTGCCGCATGGCACCGCATGGACGAGATCCTCGTCGCCCAGGGCGTCACCGGCTGGTGCCCGACGCTGGTCACCGCGCCGCTCGACGCGTTCGCGGCGCCGCTGGCCGAGATCGCCGCCGCGGCGGTGCGCCCGCAAACGCCGACCCGCCCTGCGATTCTCGGCGCCCACC
>JACCXE010000044.1 GCA_013697265.1 Actinomycetota bacterium
GCGTCGCAAACGTGATCGCCACACACGACAACGAGCTCCCATTACGCGACGAGTCGTTCGACCTCGTCACGTGCCGCCACCCGATCATGAGTTGGTGGACCGAGATCGCACGCGTGCTCGAACCCGGCGGCGCGTACGTGGCGCAACACGTCGGCGCCGGCAGCGGACACGAACTCACGAGCTGGTTCATGGGTCCGCAGCCTGTGTCCATGGCCCGCCACCATGATCGGGCTCGCCGCGCCGCGACGGCGGTTGGTCTCGACGTCGTAGACCTGCGGGCGGAAAGGCTGCCGATGACCTTCGACGACGTCGGCGCAGTCATCTACTTCCTGCGACTCGTCATCTGGATCGTGCCCGAATTCTCTGTAGAGCGGTACCGCGATCGCCTTCGCGCCCTGCACGACCAGATTGAACACGCCGGTCCGTTCCGAGCTACGTCCGTCCGCTTTCTCATCGAGGCGCGCAAGCCGAATTAGATCTCGGGCACCGTCGCCAGCTGGCGCGCCGCACGCTCGTTTCGCCTGTCCATCAGCGGTCCTCGAGAAGTCGGCGTCGGAGCAAGTCCATCAACGAGATCGCCGAGAACTGCCGTACGCGATCGCGATCGCCTGGCAAGCGTCCCGCTACCGCCTCGGTCGAACCGTTGCGGGCGATGCCGTAGAACACGGTGCCCGCTGGTTGGCCGTCTTGTTCGTCGGGCCCGGCCACGCCGGTGACCGACAGGCCGACATCGGCGCCGAGCACTTTCGCCGCGCCAACCGCCATCGCGATCGCCGCCCCCTCGGACACGACGGGCCCTTCGGGCACACCGAGCACCGAGAACTTCACGTCCGACGCGTAGGACACGACGCCGCCACGGAACCAGTTGCTGGCGCCGGGAACTGCCGCACAACGCGACCCGACCAGGCCTCCGGTCAACGACTCGGCCAAGCCAAGCGTTTCGCCGCGCGCCACGAGAAGTTTGCCCACCGCGGCTTCCATCGTCTCGCCATCGACGCCGAACACGATGTCGCCGAGGACCGCTCGCACTTCGGCCTCTTCGGCGTCGAGCGCACCGCTGGCTTCCTCGGCCGTCGTCGCCTTCGCGGTGATGCGCACTTTGATCCCCTCAATGCCACTGGCGAGGAACGCGATTGTCACCGAGGCGACGGACGTAGCCAGCGCCTCGAAGCGGGGCGCCAGGCGTTCGGCCAGCGTCGACTCGGCCAGGCCCCAGGTACGCAGCACGCGGCTGCGGATCGTGGCCGACTCGCCCGACCGGCCCAGCAAATCGGGCAACACGGCGCGCTCGAACATGTCGTACATCTCATACGGCACGCCTGGCACCGCGTACATCACCTTGTGGCCCACGGGACAGATCAGGCCGGGCGCCGTGCCCATCGTCTGTCCGATCACCGTTGCCCCTACCGGCACGTCGGCCTGCAGCAGGTTGTTCGCCGCCATCTCGCGGCCTCGTGCCTTGAACATCGCTTCGATGCGCGCCGCGATCGCCGTGTCACGCTCGATGGGCGCGTTCATCACGGTGGCCAGCGCCTCGCGGGTGATGTCGTCTTGGGTGGGGCCGAGGCCGCCGCACACGATCACCGCGTCTGAACGGGCGAGCGCGCATCGCATGGCGTGCACGATGCGGGCCAGGTTGTCGCCTACCGCGGTCGAGAAATGGCGGTCCATGCCCGCAGCGGCGAGTTGCTCGCCTAGCCACGCCGAGTTGGTATCCACGATTTGGCCGAGCAGCAGTTCGGTGCCGACGGCGACCACTTCAACTCGCACGCGCTTCGCGGCCTCCCTCGAAGACGTACTGCGCACCCGTGACAAGCGTGAGCACCACCGCAGCCCAGATCAAGCTCTTGTACCACCACTGCGCGTCCGTGGTGAGGGGCAACAACGCGAAGCCGATCGCAACCTCGGTGAGCACCGTCTTTACCTTCGCCCACCAACGCGCCGGCACGCTGATGCCTCGTTGGGCCAAACGCGACCGGTAGATCGACACCGTGATCTCGCGCACGCCGATGAGGCCGGCCGGCAGCCACCACAGGTCGCCCCGCGACACCAAGGCGGCGAGCGCGCCCAACACGAGCACCTTGTCGGCCAAGGGATCGAGGAACGCTCCGGAACTGGTGACACCCTGACGGCGCGCGATGTAGCCGTCGACGCCGTCGGTGACGCAGAGCAGCACCCAGAAGCAGACGGCGGCCCACGAAGCGCCGCCCGATGCGATCATTACGAGCAGAATCGGACTGATCAGCAGCCGCGTAATCGTGACGGCGTTTGCCGGCGTCGCCAAAGCCGACTTGCCGAAACCAGTGTCAGTACTCATGACGCTTCCAGATCCACCCCGGCCACGGCGTCGACCGTAACCGTCTGGAACGTGCCAACCGGTAGCGCGTCGGGCACCCGCACGACACCGTCGATCTCGGGCGCCTCGCGGTGACTGCGCCCCACGCCCTGCTCGTCGACCAAGACCTGCATCGACGTGCCCACCAGTGCGGCGCGGCGCGTGAAGGTGATGGTGTCTTGCAGTTCGCTCGCTTCGGCCAGCCGCTCCTTGATCAGTCCGGCGTCGATGTGGCCGTCTTGGGTGTCGGCGTGCGTGCCCTCCTCGCGCGAGTACGCGAACAACCCCACCCAGTCGAACTGCGCGTCGCGCATGAACGAAAGCAGCGTGTCGTGATCGGCTTCGGTCTCACCTGGATAGCCGACGATGAAGTTCGACCGAATCGTCGCGTCCGGATAGCGAGCGCGGATGTCGTTGATGCGCGTGAGGAACTTGTCGCCGTTGCCCCAGCGCCGCATGCGTTTGAGCAGCGGGGCCGACGCATGCTGCAACGACAAGTCGTAATAGGGCACCCCGGTTGCGCCGATCACGTCGATCAGACCGTCGGTGAGGTCGGACGGATACAGGTAGAGCAAACGCACGCGGTCGGTGCGCTTCGCTACTTCCGCAACCAGCGGGATGATCGCCCGGCGGTCGTCGATGTCGTTGCCGTACGAGGCGAGGTCTTGCGCCACCAACACGATTTCGCGGGCCTCGAGCGCTTCCACCTCTTCGAGGATGGACGCGGGGGTGCGGGACCGTTGCTTGCCCCGGAACGACGGGATGGCGCAGAACCCGCAGTTGCGGTCGCAGCCTTCGGCCACCTTCACGTAGGCCCACGGCCGCGGCGACTTGGGCCGCGGAAGATTCAGCAGGTCGAAAGACGGAATCGCGCTCGTGCGCCCGAGGGTGACCGCCACTCCGAAGCCCGCAACCTGGTCGACCTCGGGCAGCGCGTCGCTCAGCTCCGACCCGTAGCGCTCGGCCATGCAACCGGTCACCACGAGACGGGCGCCGTCGCGCTTCGTCTCCCCCAACGCGATCACGGTGTCGATAGATTCTTGGCGCGCCGCGTCGATGAAGGCGCACGTGTTGACGACCACCACATCCGCATCGGCCGAACTGGATGCAGGCGCGTAGCCGTCAGCTTCGAGCTGCCCGATCAACTTGGCCGAGTCGACCTCGTTCTTCGGACAGCCGAGCGTCTCGACCCAATACGACTGCGTTGCCATTGGTACTCAGGCTAGATGCGAGCGAGCGATAGCCAGGGAGCGAGCGGTTAACAACGGCCCGTGCGGCCGGGGAGCACGAAGCGGTCTAGGAGTTGAAGTTGAGTTTCAGGCCGGGACGGGCCCAGTCGACCTTGGCTAATTTGCCCATCGCCGAGAGCGTGATGTGGGCGGTTTGCATGTCGTCGCCGCTGAAGCAGACGTTGGTGGGCATCGGGTCGGGCATCGATACGTGGTCGACGATTGCGCCATCCGGGTTGAAAACGGTGATGCCGGGATCGTGGATCAACGTGGCGACCGCGATGTTGCCGTTCGCCTCGATGGCCAGCGAATCAAACAACGCGTGCACCGGCCCGTTTCCCAGGAAGATGCCGCCGCCCGTCAACGGATTGCCTCCGGTGAGGTCACCCGGACCCGCGATGTCCCACGCGTATAGGTGCGCGCTGCTCGTCTCCACGGAGTAGAGCCGCGACCCGTCCGGGGACAGCCCAATCCCGTTGTAGCCGGTCCCGCCCACCGCAACCTGGCGAATCTCAGAGCCGTCGGGCTTGGCCCAGTAAATGAACCCCCGGTCCGCGTCGCGTGCGCGCGTCTTGCCGAGATCGGTGAACCACAGACCGCCGTCCTTGTCGACCACGATGTCGTTCGGCCCGTTCAGCCGGATGCCGTCGCAATCGGTGTAGAGCGTGGTCAACTCGCCGCTGGCCAAATCGACGCGCTGTATCGAACCGGACGTGTATTCGGCAGCCTGCGAGACGCCGTTTGGGCCGACAGGAATGTTCATCTCCCCGATCTCGGTCCAGACGAACCCGCCGTTGTTGCAGACGTAGAGCGCTCCGTCGGCGCCGATCGCCAGCCCGTTGGGCCCACCGCCTACTTCGGCGATCGTCGACTTCTCACCATCGGGCGTCACGCGCGTGAGGGTTCCTGTCTTGATCTCGACGACGATCACAGATCCGTCGGCCATCGCGACCGGACCTTCAGGAAACGCCAGACCTTCCGTGATAATCGTCGGTTCTGCACTCATTGGGGGTGGCTCACTTTCACTGTGGTGTGGATGCCGCCGCGCACGAGCCAGTCGGTGGTGACCGTCATCGAGACGGGGTCGAGCGCAGCCACCAAATCGTTGAGAATCTGATTAGTGACGTCTTCGTGGAACGCGCCTTCGTTGCGGAACGACCAGAGGTACAGCTTGAGGCTTTTCAACTCAACGATCTTGAGGCCGGGAACGTACGCGATCGTGACGGTCGCAAAGTCGGGTTGCCCGGTCATCGGGCAGACACAGGTGAACTCAGGCGTGTCGCAGGTGACCTCGTAGTTGCGGCCCGGGTGCGGGTTGTCGATCGGTGTGAGTTCTCGCGACGGCTGGCTTGGCACAGCGGACGAAGTTAGTGACTGACGACGAGTCCGTCCCGATCAGGCTCAAGCCGCAACGACCGACCGTTCACGTTCGCTTGCGCCAGCAACGCCTCGCCGGCGGCTCGCACTGCGTTCGCAGTGTCCGCGATGGTGACGGCGAGAATCGTCGAGCCCGCGCCCGACCAGCAGGCGCCGAGGGCACCCGCCTCGCGCAAACCGTCGATCAGCACAGCCGACTCCGGGAACAACGGGAGGCGGTAGGGCTGATGCAGCGTGTCGTCCATGGCATGAGGCGAAAACAGATCGGCGTTCGCGAAGCCGGCGATGAGTAGACCGAGGCGACCGAGGTTGGCCGCCGCGTCCGTCAGGGGCACTTCTCGTCGCAACGCGGCGCGGGCGTCTTTGGTCGACAACATGCGTTCGGGGATCAGCGCGACGAACGCGAGCTGATCGTCGAGCACGAGCGATCGCGCGACGGGCGCGCCGTCAACCACGGTGGCGGCGACTAGCCCACCGAGCACCGACGCCGCCGCGTTTTCGGCGTGGCCGTCAACCGCAGTCG
>JACCXE010000052.1 GCA_013697265.1 Actinomycetota bacterium
GCAGTGACCTGGCCGACCGGGCCAGCGTCGCGCTGGTCGGCAACGACCTGCGCACTTTGCTGATGCTGCAACGGTCGATGGGCGCCCAGCCGTGGCGCAGCCGTCCCCGCGTGCGGTTCAGCCCTGCGCTGGCGCGACGATTCCCGGTGCTGTTGCGCGCGCTGCGCGGCATCGCTCGGTGGCGCGTGTATCGATGGCTCGTGTTTCTCACGATCTCGACATCGATCGGCGCGCTGCTGCGAGTGCACCCGGCTACCGCGCGCACAATCGGGCTTGCGTCCTTTGCCCTGTGGATCCTGGGCTTGGTGCTGTGCGAACCCATCGCGCAGGAACACGACCGCACCGACCGGCTCATGCTGCTGCCCCAGCCCCGCAACATCGAGTACCGACACATCGCAGTGAGCTGGTCGGTCACCTTCGTATGGTTGCTCGCGGTGATGACCGTTGCCGCCCGCGACCGCGTCGACGCGGCGTCGATCGTGGGCATCGCGGCGGCCGCGGCTACCGCGGCGACGGTCGCGGCATCGATCTCGTTTCGACGAGTGTGGAAGTCGCTGGTCAAGGAAACTGCGCTCTATGCGCCCGACTTTGGCGGCTTCAGCCTGATGATCAGTGTGCTGTGGCCGGCGCTCGTAGCCGCCGCATGCCTGTCGCCCTGGGCGTCTGACCGCACCGGGCTCGCCCTCGTCGGGCCGAGCATCGTCGTGATGACTGGCCTGGTGATGTGGGTGCGCAGATGACGACCGTGCGCTTCGAGAACGTGAGCAAGGCGTACGGCGACCTCATGGCTGTGCACCCGGTCACGCTCGAGGTGCCCGAGGGGTCGTGGTTCGTGCTCGTCGGGCCCAACGGTTCGGGCAAGACCACGCTGTTGCAGATGGCTAGCGGCCTACTGGCAGCCACCAAAGGATTCGTCCGCATCAACGACGCTGAAGCGGGGACGCCCGACGCGCGCCTTGAGGTGTCGTATCTCACCGACTCGCCCGCGTTCTACTCCGACCTCAGTGTGGCCGACCACATCGACTACCTGGCCGGTCTCTTCGACGACGACGGCGTGGCCCAGCGCGCCCACGCCGTCATCGAGGCGTTTCACCTCCGAGATCGCGTGGACGACCTGCCCGACACGTTCAGCCGCGGCATGAAGCAGAAGACCGCTATCGCGCTGGCACTGGCCCGTCCGTCGACGGCGTTATTGCTCGACGAACCCACTCGGGGCCTCGACGTCGAAGGCGCCGACACGATGGTGTCGCTGCTACGTCGGCACAACGACGAGGGCACGACGGTCATGACCGTTACCCACGAACCCGAACGTTTCGTGACGCCGAACGCGATGCGGCTCGCGGTGCACGAAGGCGTGTTCGAAGACCCGAGGCCGATGCCGCAGTAAGTGCCGCGCTAAGCGACGTTCATGAGCCGCGCCAGGTTGCCGCCCATCACCTTGGCAATGTCTTCCTGAGGCAGGCCGTCGAGCGAGTCGACGAAGCTCAGCGGGTCGCTCATGCCTTCGGGGTGCGGGAAGTCCGAGCCGAACAACACGTTGTCGGCGCCGAGCAACTTCACGAGCCCGGTGGGGTCGTCCTCGTGGAAGGGGTGCACGAAGATGTTGCGCTTGAACACGTCGACGGGATGCTCTTCGAACATGTGCGGGTTCATCTCGTGCGCGGTGTTCATGTCGTTGATCAGGGAGCGCACCCAGCCCGAACCGTTCTCGACGGGCGCGATCTTCAGCTTCGGGAAGCGCGTGCACAGGCCGTGGCCTATACAGCTCGCCATCGTGTCGACAATCGCGCGGTGGTGCGCACCGCAGATCGCCTCGAACGCCCCGCTCTTGTTCGCGAACGGCGTGAACTCGTCGTCGCGGAAGCCTTCCCACTCGTTGAGGTAACGCTGATAGCCACTGTCCGACGCGTGCATGCCGACCACGATGTCGGCCTCCTCAACCAGCTTCCAGAACGGATCGAACTCGGGCAGCGCGAACGACCGACGGCCCTTGTAACCCGGCACAGGCGCGGGACGGATCAAGATGATCTTGGCCCCGTTGTCGAGCACATACTCGAGTTCCTTGATCGCCTCGTCGACGATCGGCAACGTGATGACCGGCGTCGGAAAGATGCGGTTCTCGAAGTTGAGGGTCCAGTGCTCGACCATCCATTGATTCAGCGCGTGGATCACGGCGTGAATCGCTTCAGGGTCGTCGCTCAGGCGCTCTTCTACCAACGACGCGAGCGTCGGCCACATCACGGCGCGGTCCAGCCCGATTTCGTCCATCAACTCGAGACGAGCGCCAGGTTCGCGAAACGCGGGCGGCGCCGCGATCGCTTTGCCCATGATTTCGCGGCGGCTCTTGCCGTCTTTGTTGCCGCTCTTGAAGTACTCCTCTTGCGCGCCGGGCGCCGCAACCTTTTCGAAGGTCGGGTTCGGGATGTAGTCAGAGATGCGGCCGCGCAAGGCGATCTTGGTGCGGCCCTCCACCGTGACGTATTTCACGATGCCCGCGTATTGCTCGGGGAGGTACTTGGTGAGCGCGTCAGGCGTCTCGTACATGTGGTTGTCGACGTCGAAAACCGGGAAGTCGAGCTGGCGTGACGGCATTGCTTTCCCCCTGGGGAGCGGTAAGTGACACGAGTGTTAGAAGAACCGGTTCCAACTATACGCCGCACGCGGGGTCGCTTCCTAGGCCGGCGCCTGACTGCCCGACCGGCGCAGGGATTTCGCTTTTGCAGCACCACATTCGACGTGATTTACGCCCTGACGACAGAATCGCGTCGAAAATCATGCTGGAGTCGCGGGCCATGCCGCGCGCAACCGATCCGCATATTCACGCATCTCGTCGGCGCTCGGGTGTTAGGTGTCGCGTGACTGGTAGAGGTGATCACCCTCAAACCGTGGAAAGACGTGCACGTGGTAGTGCCACACGTCTTGGTGACCCGCGGGCTCGTTGTGCTGACGTTGCGACACGCCGTCGCAATCGAACGCCTGCTTCATCGCAACCGCGGCGTCGCGGATCGCTTCTTGCATCGGCGTCCCGAGTTCGATCGGCAGGTCGTAGACGTTCTCGTAGTGCGCCCGCGGCACGACAAGAACCGCGCCCGGATTGTTTCGCCACCACTTGATATTGAGTTTCACCGCGACCTCGTCGTAGAGATGGACGATCTCGAGCGGCCAATCGCCTTTGCCTTCGTTGAGGTTGCGGCAGAACGGGCAGCGGTAGTCGGCTGGGGCGTGGCTAATCACGGCCGAAGCGTATTGATCAGCACGACCAGACCAAGAAAGCGGCGGAACGGGCTGACACCGCGGAAGAGTTCGTCGAACGCCCAAAGGAGCAGTGCGATAAGGGCGATCCACTGAAGGGGATCCCACTCGACGAACAGGTGCAACAACTTCGCCGCGATGAACACCCACAGCGCGATATTCGGCCGCTGGGCGAGCGTGATGCGACCGGTCTCGCGGTTGCGGAAGATCCAGTCAACGGCGGCGTGCATGCCGTCACCGTAGAGTGCCGCGGCCCGCGAATTAGCTACCGCCGCGCAGTGAGGACGAGCGACAGGCCGGGCATGTCTAGCCCGTCGCTCGTCTCGTAGGGACGCGCCGCGGCACGGAGGTCGTCGAGTAACGCTGCGCGTGACTCGTCGGACAGTGCCGCCACCACCGTCGCAACCGGCCCGGCGAGCGCCGACGTCTGCGCCCACC
>JACCXE010000060.1 GCA_013697265.1 Actinomycetota bacterium
CCGCGTGGCACGCCGCCTCGAGGAACTGACGTTGGTCCGCGCCGCGTTCGCCGACGGGGTGCTCTCCTACTCGAAGGCCAGGGCGATCACCCGTTGTGCGACGTCGGAGACGGATGCGACGCTGGTCGAGTGGGCACAGCACGCGACCGCTGCGCAGTTGGACAAAGTCGTCGCCGGGCGCCGTTCTGTGGATCGACGTGTACCCGAAGCTCGGTATGTCACGTCTGGCTACGACGACGATGGCTCCTTCCTGCTGCGAGCGCGTCTATCGCCAGAAGTGGGTGCGATCGTGCAGGCGGCGCTGCGATCCGCGCTAGCCGCTCTCAGGACAGGCGCTGCGGAGGAGAAAAGCGGCTCCGCGGAGCCGCTTTCACAGAGTGTCGAAGGGGGGACTTGAACCCCCACGCCCTTTCGGGCACCAGCCCCTCAAGCTGGCGCGTCTGCCTATTCCGCCACTTCGACGTTGGGACCGGTCAAGTTAGCGCACCGGGCGATTGGGAAAGCACTCGTACACTCGCACCGTGAACGCCTGGGCGCAGCGGCACCGCGAGGCCCTCGAGTCGGCACTAGAGGACGGCGAAACGCTGCACGGCGCCGAGCGCGTGGTGGCGGCGAAACGCCGTCGACCGGACCGCCGTCTGCCCCGCGGCGGCTTCGTCATCGGTGTCACCGATCGGCGCATCGTGATCTGGCGCTCGTCAACCTGGCTGTCACGTCCGCTTGACGTCGTGCGGTCGTGGTCGCTCCACGAGGGCGTCACGCTGTCGGCGGCGCCGCTGGGCCGACTGCATTTGCTGCTGCCTGATCGCAGCGTCGTCACTCTGCGCCCATTCGGTGGGCGCAGCGTCCGCCACCTCGCCCGCTAAACGACGGCGGCGACCTCGGCGAAGTGGCACGCCACTTGTTGCCCGTTGCCGTGATCGACCAACGGCGGCTCGACCTCGGCGCAGACATCCTGCGCCTTCCAACAACGGGTGCGGAAGCGGCAGCCCGACGGCGGGTTGACCGGGCTGGGCACGTCGCCCTGCAACACGATGCGGTTGCGCTGCCGCTCTTTGCGCGGATCGGGCACCGGCACCGCAGACAGCAAGGCCTGCGTGTACGGGTGCATCGGCGTTTCGTACATGGTGGTGCGGTCGCCGATCTCCACGATCTTGCCGAGATACATGACGGCGACGTTGTCGCAGATGTGGCGCACCACGGACAGGTCGTGAGCGATGAATACGTAGGCGAGGCCCAGTTCGTCCTGCAGGTCCTCGAGCAGATTCACGACGCCGGCCTGAATGGACACGTCGAGCGCGGAAACGGGCTCGTCGAGCACAAGCAGTTCAGGGTCGAGGGCCAGGCAGCGAGCGATGCCGATGCGTTGGCGCTGACCACCGGAGAACTCGTGCGGGTAGCGGTTGGCGTGCTCGGGCTTGAGGTGACACAACTCCATCAACTCGCGCACCCGGGCGTCGGCGGCCTTGCCCCGCAGCGTGCGGTGAATGGCCATGGGCTCGGCGATAATGCCCTGCACCGTCATGCGCGGATTGAGCGACGCATACGGGTCTTGGAAGACGATCTGCATCTTGGCCCGCAGCGGCCGCATGGTTCGGTTCGACCGGCCAACGATTTCTTGCCCGCGGAACTTGACCGATCCCGACGTTGCCGGGATGAGGTTGAGCACCATACGACCCGTGGTGGACTTGCCACACCCGGACTCACCGACGACTCCCAATGTCGCGCCCTTGGCGACCGAAAAACTAACCCCCGCCACCGCGCTTACCCGCGCCACCTCGCTCTGCAGCAAGCCGCCGCGCACGGAGAAGTTCTTCACCAGGTCGGTGACCTCAAGGATCGGTTCGGTGTCGCTCATACGTGGTCCGTTGTCTTCTCGCCGCCGGCCGCGGCCGACAAGTCGGTGGTGCTCAGCGGCGGTAGCTGCTCGGCAAAGTGGCAGGCGGCGCGATGCCGTTGCTCGATCGTGCGCAGTTCGGGTCGGATGAGGTCGCACCGACCAGGTACCTCCGCGTCATCGCACCGCGGGTGAAAGGCACAGCCCGATGGCACGGCGATCAATGACGGCGGTTGGCCTTTGATGCGGTTGAGCCGCGATAGACGCGAACCGTCGACCCGGGGCAATGACGCCAACAAGCCTCGGGTGTACGGATGGCGCGGGTTGTAGAAGAGGTCGTCGACATTGGCCATCTCGACTTCGCGCCCGGCGTACATCACAACGACGCGGTCGGCCGTGCCTGCGACCACGCCGAGGTCGTGCGTGATCAAGATCACCGACGAGCGCGTTCGCTCTTGAATGCGCTCGAACACCTCGAGCACTTGGGCTTGGATCGTGACGTCGAGCGCGGTTGTCGGCTCGTCGGCGATGAGCACCGCTGGTTCGTTCGCGATCGACATCGCGATCATGGCCCGCTGCCGCATACCGCCCGAAAATTCGTGCGGATACTGCCCGGCCCGGTCTTTCGGATTCGGGATGCCAACCGTCTCCAACAGGCCCACGACCCGGCGCTCGAGATCGGGGCCGGACACGTCGTGATGCACCTTGATCGCCTCGGCAATCTGGTCGCCCACCTTGAACACGGGGTTCAGCGCTGTCAACGCGTCTTGGAAGACCATGGCGATCTGCTCGCCGCGAATCGGCTGCATTTCGGCGTCGGTGAGGCCGATGAGTTCGTGTCCGTGCAGCTTCACGCTGCCCGTCACCTTGGCCGAGCGAGGCAACAGCCCGAGAACGGCCATGGACGTGACGCTCTTGCCCGAACCCGACTCGCCCACGATGCCCAGAGTCTCGTTCTCGTGCACGGCGAAGGTCATGCCGGCCACCGCGTGCACGTCGCCGTCGTCGCTGGGGAACGTCACGTGGAGGTCGCGAACCTCGAGGACCGGCTCGAGGGGGCTCGTCATCAGCGTCTGCTCTGCGGATCAAACGCGTCGCGCAATCCGTCGCCGAGAAAGTTCACGCAGAGCACGGTCAGCAAGATCATTAGGCCCGGGAAATACAACAAGTGAGTGTTGACGGAGTAGTTGCCTTCGGCCGAGGAGAGCATGTGGCCCCACGACTCGTCCGGAATCTGAATGCCGAAGCCAAGAAACGACAGCGTCGATTCGGTGATGATCGCTCCGGCAATCGCCAGCGTCGCGTTCACGAGGATCGGGCCGATGCAGTTGGGCAGGATGTGCCGAGCGATGATCCGCGCGCTCGAAGCCCCACTCGCCCGCGCCGCCTCGACGTACTCCTTTTCCTTGATTGACAGCACTTGGCCGCGCACGATGCGCGCGACATACATCCATCCGAGCGCGGCCAGCACGACAATGATCCAGTTGACGGTATGACCGAACTTCTTCAACGCGATGGCCAGCACGGCGATCTGGGGCACGACGAGGAACAGGTCGGTGGCCCGCATGAGAAACTGGTCTGAGAACTTGCCGAAGTAGCCGGCGATCGATCCCACGACCGTGCCGATCACCGTTGAGATCAACGCAACTGCGAGGCCGATCTTGAGTGAGATCTGACCCGCGTAGAGCAGAGTCGTCAGCTGGTCGATGCCGAGGTTGTCGGTCCCGAACCAGTGTTTCCCGCCCGGACCGGTGGGTCCGAGCAACAGGTCTTGCTCGCCGCGTGGGTAGGGAGCGATCCAGTGTGCGCCGAAGCACACCGCGATCAGCACCAGCAGCACGATTGTGGCGACAACGGCGACGCGGTGGCGCCCGAAGCGGCGGCGCACGAGTTGCCACTGCGAGCGCGGCTCGGCCTCCGCCTCGTTGATGAGTTCCATCTGCTCCATCATGAGAGGCGGATCCGCGGGTCAAGCACGCCGTAGAGCAGGTCGGCGACGAGGTTGAAAAAGATGATGAGCACCGCGGCTACGAGCATCCAGGCCTCGAGCACGTAGGCGTCGCCTTGCTGGATGGCGCTGAAGAACACGCGACCCATGCCGCCGATGGAAAAGATCTGCTCGGTAATGATCAGGCCACCGAACAGGGCGCCAAAGTCGAGGGCGACAACGGTGACAAACGGAATCAACGCGTTCCGGAGCGCATGCTTGAGTATCACCTTGCGGGGTCGCAGGCCCTTGGCCCGCGCCGTACGGACGTAGTCCGCGTTCAAGGCGTCGAGCATCGAGGCCCGCTCGTACCGGCTCCACGAGGCGACGATCTGCACGCATAGCGTCGCTATCGGCAATGGCAAATGCCTTAAATAATCCAGGTCGAAGCCCTGAGAGTCGCCGCTGTGGAGGCCGAGCGACAGCAACCAGTGGTGGCGGACCGCGAAAAATTGGATCGCGATGAGTCCGAACCAGAAGGGCGGCATTGCCACCCCGATGTAGGACAACCCGGTGAACGTGTAGTCGAGCGCGGAGTACTGCCGCACCGCGGAGTACACGCCCACCGCGAGCGCGATCACACACGAAACGGCGGCGCCGATGAGGATCAGCTGCAGGGTGTTGCCCATCCCGCGCCGGATCGTCTTGCTGACTTCGTCGCGGGTTACTTCGCTTTTGCCGAAGTCTCCCTGCGCTGCCCCCTTGAGCCACCGGCCGTATTGCGTGGCGAGCGGGTCATCGAGACCGAGCCGCTGCTGCTCGCGGATCCGCACCTGCGGATCACGCGAAGCAGCGAGTCGGGCCGTTGGATCGAACGTTGTTCGTACAAAGACGAACAACAAAAACGAAGCGATGAGCAAGACCGGTATCGAATAGGCCACGCGCCGAATCGAATAGGTCAACACCGCGGCCCCTGGTGCATCGAAGGGGCCAGCGCCGACGTGGAGGGGCCCCGGCGAACCGGAGCCCCTCGGTCACGTCGACAGGGCTTCAGCTTGTGACGCCCCAAGTGTTGAGGTTCCACCACGGACCGAGCAGCGCGTTGTCTGCAATCGGACCGACAACCTTGCTGTTCCACAACAGAATGGTGGGCAGCGGGTCGATCGGAAGGCTGATCATGTTTTCGGCCGAGATATTGCTGGCCGCCTTGCCCTCGGTGACCAGTGCGTCGTCGTCGAGTTCGCCGTCCATCTTGAGCAGCTGCTCGTCGAGAGCAGGGATGCGGGTGCGGGTGTAGTTGTTGCCGCCCGACTGGCCGATGTCGTTGCTGTTCTTCGTGCAAAAGAGGTTGCACGTGCTCGGACCGAGCGTAGTCAACACGTTCGCGTAGATCGCCGCTTGGAAGTCGCCAGTAGGCAGCGCCTTACCGAACAGATCGCCCGCCTTGAGGTTGTCGACGCTCATCTCCATGCCTGCAGCCTTGAACTGGGTCTGCAGGATCTGTTGCGTGGTCTCACGGCGCTTGTTGCCCGCCGTCGTGCGAACCTTGAAGGCCAACTTCTGTCCGCCCTTGGCGTAAACACCGTCGGAGCCCTTCGCCCATCCGGCGCCCGTCAGCGTCTTGTCGACCATCCCGAGATCGAGCTTGTACTTGGCGAAGGCCTGGGGATCAGTGAACTGGCTCACGACAGTGGCGTTGAGGTCGTTCAGTGGTGCCTTGACACCTAATGCGCCGAAGAGACGCTGCACGATGGCGGCGCGGTCTACGGCGTAGGCCACGGCCTTGCGTACGGCTAGGTCATCGAACGGCGCGACAGCGTTGTTCAACCAGAGCGCTTCAAAGTTGCCGGTCTTGGCGTTGATGTCCTTCTTCGTGCCGGGCAGACCGGCGTTGATTTGGTCGACGGCGTCGAGCTGGGGCTGCGGGTAGATCGCAGACACCTGACCCGATTTGAACGCCGTGAACTCGGCCGACGTGTCAGCCTGAACCTTGAAGATCACCTTGTCGAGGTTCGGCTTGGTACCCCAGAAGTTCGGGTTGGGCACGAGCGTGATGTTGTCGGTCTTGTTCCACGCTTCGAGAATCCACGGCCCGCCCGAGAACTTGTAACCATCCTTCATCTCGGCGTCGCGGTCTTTGCCCTGGAGCAGATGGCTCGGGAAGATCCCGTAGTTACCGGTGAACAAGCCCTTCCAGTCCGAGTAGTTCTGGCCCGACTTAAACGTGACGACCGCTGTGGCCTTGTCGGTGTCGTCGACCTTCTCGATCAGGTCGTAACCCGTTTTGTCATAGACGTCGGCGCCGTTCGCGATCTGGTCCCAGGTGTACTTGAAGTCCGTCGACGTGATCGGCGTACCGTCGTTCCAAACCGCCTTCGGGTTGATGTCGTAGGTGACCGTCTGCACCGGGCTCGTCTCAAGCTTCGGCTCAGCGGTTAGGAGGCTGTTGTGCTTGTAGGAGTAGTCGCCGTCCGCAGACTTCAGGATGTCGAACGCGCGCGGCATCGTGTTGACCGTGACCATCCAGTAGCCCCAGCTCGAGCCGGAGCAGGTGCCGATCCAGTCCATGCAGTCAGGCTCTTGCTCAGCACCGATGACGAGGGTGCCGCCCTTCGGCACCTTGACGTCGTCTGTCGTGGTCGACTTCGAGCCCGCGTTGTCGTTGTCGCTGCTACCGCACGCGCCCGCTATCAACGCCATGCTCAATACGGATGCGAG
>JACCXE010000071.1 GCA_013697265.1 Actinomycetota bacterium
CCGAAGCAAGCCGACAGGTGCCGATGTTCGGCCGCGGTCGCCTCGACCACGTCGGCTTTCAGGCCGCATCGCTCGAGGCGTTCAACGAGGTCCGCCGACGGTTGATGGCCAAGGACGCGACGGACGGCTACGTCTCAGACTTCGGCCTCGTTTACAGCTGTTTCTTCCGTGACCCCGACGGTCTCGAATGCGAAGTCGTGGTGACGAGCCCCACTCCGGGCCCTACCACCGGGCCCGGAACGCCCGCGCCGGGCTACGAAGTCGGCGTGCCCTAGCCGCCCAATCCGGTTTGAGCCAGGGTGTCAACGTGTCCACCCCGGCGCCCTTGCCCTCGCACAATTACAGCTTGCATTAATCACAAGACACCGCAGAGGGGCGGTGCGTGACGCAGACTCTCCGAATGGGGATCCTCTTCGGCATCGCGGCGGCGGTCCTCTTCGGGAGCGGCGACTACCTGGGCGGCCGCGCGGCCCGGCGCATCGACATCCGCCACGTGATGCTGGCGTCGCAAGTCGCGGCGCTCGCGGTGTCGGCGGTGGCGGCGTTAGTCGTCCAAGGCGACGCGCGCGCCGCCGATCTCGCCTACGGCGCCGGCGCCGGTGGCAGCGCCGCGGTCGGGCTGGGTCTGTTGTACCGCGCGCTGGCGATCGGACGGGCGGGCTTGGTTGCGCCCCTTACCGCGGTGATGGGCGCCGTGGTGCCCGTTACGTGGGGCGTGGCCCGGGGTGAGCGGCCGAGTGCGCTCGGCACGATCGGCGTGGCCGTGGCCGTCAGTGCGGCGGCACTCATTGCCCGCGAACAAACCGACACGGACTCAGGCCCGACCGGCGCGGGCATCGCCTTGGCGGCGGGCTTCACGCTTGGTCTCGGCTTCATTTGCTACGCGTCGACCAGCGACGGCTCGGGGATGGTGCCGTTGTTGTCGGCACGCGTCGCGTCGGTGGCCTTCGTTGCGCTCACGGTCCTCGTGACGCGGCCCCGCCTCGACCGGTCATCGATCGACCGGCGGGTGCTCCTTTTCGCGCTGTCCGCGGGCGCGTTCGACGTGACTGGGACCATCTTCCTCATTGCCGGGGTTCGCACCGAACTCGCCGTGCTCGTCGCCGCCATCTGTGCGCTGGCGCCCGGCTTCACCGTTGTCTGGTCGTGGCTGTACCTGCGTGAGCGTCTCGGTCGCATCCAGACCGTCGGCATCGTGCTGGCCCTGCTCGGGCTCGCGGCGATCGCGGCGGGGTGACAGAGTCAGCTATGCCCGCCGCGCTGCCGATCCGCAATCGGCCGATCCGTATCGCCGTCGTCGGCCTCGGTCAGATCGCCGAGTTGATGCTGCCGCCGTATCTCGCCCATCCCGACGTCGAAATCGTGGCCGCGTGCGACTCGAACGCGGAGCGCCTCGACCGCTGGCGTCCCGCGTTTGGCGGTGCCGCGATGACTACGAGCCTCGACGAGTTGCTGGCAATGCCAGATGTCGACATCGTCGACGTGTTGGTGCCAACGCCGCTCCACGGCGACGTCGGCGTGCGCGTTTTGGAGGCCGGTCACCATCTGCAATTGCAAAAGCCGATAGCGCGGACCCTCGAGGACTGCGACCGGTTGCTCGCCGCGGCCACCGCCAACGGCGCACTGCTGCGCGTGCTCGAGGACTATGTCTTCTTTCCGCCGTTGGTTCGCCTGCGCGAGATCGTTCGGTCCGGCGAACTGGGCGATGCGGTCGGCCTGCACATGAAGGTGGTGAACACCGGCCGCGGTGGCTGGGACGTGCTGCCCACCGCCTACGAGTGGCAACTGGAACAGACCAAGGACGGCCGCGGCATGCTCGTTTTCGACCACGCCTGGCATCAGCTCGCGGTGGCGACCTGGTTCTTCGGCCCGATCCGGTCCATCGTCGGTTGGATCGGTGAGACCGAGGTCGTGCCCGGCTTTGCGCTCGACGCACCGGCCACGCTGGCTTGGGAACACCACAACGGTCTACGCGCGACCCTCGACATCACACTGGCCGTTGACACCTACTGGAAGAGCGATTTCTACAGCTGCGACGAACGGGTCGAGGTCACCTGCGCTCGTGGTTCTGTCCGGTGCAATCGCATCTCGGCCGCGGGCCGCCAAGAGCCGTCGCTCGAGATCTACAAAGACGGCGAAGTGCGGTCGTTCCACACCCTCGCCGACGGCGGTGATGCGGGCTTCATCGCGTCGACCCAACACATGGTCCACGTGTTGCGGGGCGAGACGAGCGAAGTCGTGATGGACGGCGCCAGCGCTCGACACGTGCTTGTGGCGTTACTGGCGGGCCTCGACTCGTCGGCCGACGGAGTCCATCTCCGGCATCTCGATTGAGCGGTGGTCGCGGCGATCGGCGAGCGCTAAGGCGACCCCCGAGCCGATAACGAAGAGCGCGACGCCCGAGATTGTTCTCGGTACACCGAACGCGCCGATCAGAACGCCGGCCAGGCCGAGGCCAAGGAACATGGCGGAGTTGGCCACCAACATGTCAGTAGCCATCACGCGTCCGTGGGCTGACGGTGGTGACGAACGCTGCAACACGGTGTGGGCCGGGCCCCAGATCAACGCAGTGGCCACGCCCCACAGCGACACGCCGATTACCGCGACTGCGAGGCTGCCCGTGCCCAGGTACAGCAGCGCACTGAAGCCCGACGCGACGACGCCGCCGACGACCCACATGAACGTGGCCATACGGTCGCCGACACGAGCCGCGATCAGTCCGCCCGCAACCAGGAACACGCCGAAAACCGTCTGAAGACCCGCGAACACGGTGGTTGACCGTTCGAGAACGTCGCGGACATACAGCGGCTCAGCCAGCAGCGCGGTGCCGTAAAGGAAGTGCACCACGAACGTCGTCATCACGACGCGGCGCAACACCACGGTCTTGGCCACGATGCGCCAACCCGCGATCGCCTCGCGCCACGGCGTCGTGAGCGACTCTGCGTGGTCGACCGCCTTGACCACCGGCGCCAGCCGAACCAGAGGCAGCACCACGATGCCGAGCGCGTAAGTGGCCGCGTCGAACACAAACGCGCCTTTGAAGCCGAACGCTCCGATAGCGATGCCCGCAGCCACGGGGCCGAGCACAATCGATAGCTGCTCGGTGAGACCGACCAGCGCGTTGGTGCGGGCCAGGTGTTCATCGTCGACCATGCGCGGCGGCATCGACGTGAGCGCGGGACGAGCGAATGCGCCGGCCACGCCGTGCAGGGCACTGAGCAAGGTGAGCATGCCGAAGCTGTGCGCGCCGATGAGCGCCAATGAAGCGACCACGCCGAGTGCCTTGGCGCCCACCAGCACGCGACGCGAGCCGATGCGGTCGATGACCACGCCGCTGATCGGGCCGAGGAACACGCCCGGCAGTGTGAATGCGATGCCGTAGAGCGCGATCTCACCCGGGCTGGCGTCGTATCGATACGCGGCGTAAGCCCAGATCGCGATCATGGTCGCGAATGTGCCGATGGCACTGAGCGTTTCGGCCAGCAAGAACCCGCCGATACGGGGCGACCAGGGAGAGCGCGACCGGTCTGCCATGCGATGACAGTACGGCCCACGGTCCACCTAGGTGAACGGGATTTCCGTCTGGTTGACTACAGCCCATGACTGGTGGAACACAGACAATCACCGAGCACGTAGACGTGTTGATCGTGGGGGCGGGCATATCGGGCATCGGTGGCGCGTGCCACATGACCACGCAACACCCCGAGCGCAGCGTCCTGATCGTCGATGCGCTCGACAGCTTCGGCGGCACGTGGTGGACGCATCGCTATCCGGGCGTGCGCTCCGACAGCGACCTGTTCACGTTCGGCTACAAGTTCAAGCCGTGGCGCAAGGCACCGATCGCGTCCGCCGACGAGATCCTGCACTACATGCGCGAGACGATCGACGAGCACGACCTCGCGTCGCGCATCCGCTACAACCACCGCGTCAACTCGGCGAGCTGGTCGACCGACGCGCGCAAGTGGACCGTCGACATAACGCGTACCGACACCGATGAGTCGGTGCAGGTCACCGCGAACTTCGTCTACATGTGCCAGGGCTATTACAAGCACCGTCAGGGCTACACGCCGCAGTGGGACGGGTTCGCCGACTTCAAGGGCGAGGTGTTGCACCCCCAAGAGTGGCCCGAAGACGTCGACCTCGCCGGCAAGCGCGTCGTGGTGATCGGCTCGGGCGCAACCGCAGCCACGCTCATCCCGAACATCGCCTACGACTGCGCTCACGTCACGATGCTCCAGCGGTCGCCCACCTTCTTTTTTGTCGGCGCCAACCGCAACGAACTCGCCGACGAACTGCGCGCCGCGGGCAGGCCCGACGACGAGATACACGAACTCGTCCGAGCCCAAATCGTCGAGCAGCACGACATGGTTGCCAAGGCGTCGGTGGAGTACCCCGACATGGTGCGCCAGATGCTGGTCCAAGCGGTTACCGACGTGCTGCCCGAAGGCTTCGATGTCGACAAACACTTCAACCCGACCTACCGGCCGTGGCAGCAACGCATCGCGCTCGTGCCCGACGGCGACCTGTTCCAAGCCATCAAGGCGGGCCAAGCGTCGGTCGTGACCGACCACATCGACCACTTCACCGAGACCGGCATCGTGTTGAAATCGGGCGACACGCTCGAGACCGACGTCGTGATCACCGCTACCGGTTTCGACCTCAGCGTTATGGGCGACATCGCATTCACTGTCGACGATCAGCCCATCGACTTCGCCAGCACCGTCACGTACCGCGGGATCATGTTCACCGGCGTGCCCAACCTGGCCTACGTGTTCGGCTACTTCCGTTCGAGTTGGACGCTGCGGGCCGACCTCATCAGCGGCTTCGTGTGTCGGCTGCTCACTTTCATGAGCGAACGCGGCTGCACGATGGTGGTTCCCGAGTTGCGGCCCGAAGAGGCGGGCATGGAACGCCTCGACTGGGTCGAGGCCGACAACTTCAATCCGGGCTACCTCGCGCGCTCGATGCACCGGATGCCCCGGCAAGGACCAGAGGATCCATGGCGGTTGCGCCACGACTACACGTCCGAAAAAGACATCCTGCCCAACGCTGATCTTGAGGACGGGTCGCTCGTCTTCAAGTAGTAGCGACTCGCGGCGGTCGTCGCGGAGCGCCCATAGCGCGTACTCACACGGACACGAGTTGCCGGGCCGCGAGCGTGTCGAGACACGCGTGCGCGACCTCGCGGCCCTTCTCGATCATGTGGTCGCGGAAGAAACGACGATGCGTCGAGTGTTCGTGAAACTGCTGCGGCGTAAGCACGCTTGAGAACACGGGCACCTGCGTGTCGAGCTGTACGCGCATCAGCCCGCTGATCACGGCGTCGGCGACGAACTCGTGTCGGTAGATGCCCCCGTCCACCACGAACCCGGCCGCGACGATCGCGTCGTAACGACCCGTATCAGCCAGTAGGCGCGCGTGGAGTGGCAACTCGAACGCGCCGGGCACGTCGAATGCCTCTACGCGCGCGACCAGCGGGGTAGCTACTTCGAGAAATCCGAGATGCGCCTGCGCCACGATCTCGACGTGCCAGCGTGACTGCACGAAGGCGATCTGCGGGAGTGCGGGGTAGGTGATTGTCATGTCGGGCACCGTAAAACTTCAAGTAATGTCGAAGTCAAGTGGAACCTGAATATTTGACGATCAGCGAAACGGCACGACGCGCCGGCATCAAGGCGTCGGCGCTCCGCTTTTATGAAGACCTCGGCCTGATCACATCGGAGCGCACCGCGGGCGGGCAGCGGCGCTATGCGCGCGACGTCCTTCGGCGCGTGTCGTTCATTCGCGCCGCGCAGGAGGTCGGACTGCACCTGCGCGAAATCAACGAGAGCCTGCGCACGCTGCCTGCTGAGCGGGCGCCGACGAAGGAGGAGTGGGAGGCGTTCGCACAATCGTGGCGGCCGCGGCTCGACCACCAGATCCGCACCCTCGAAGGTATCCGGGACCGGCTGGCGGGGTGCATCGGCTGCGGCTGCCAGTCGCTCGAGAGTTGTCAGATCTTCAACCCCGGCGACACCGCGGCGGATCTCGGGCCCGGCGCGCATTTCCTGGTTGGCGACGGTTAACAGCCGATGAATGGAAAGGTCGGTTGTCACACCGTCCAACTAAGTTTCGAACTTGATCGCCGCTCAACGGAGGAACTGACGTGTTCGCTCGACTCGGCCCCTGGTGTCACGACAAGCGCCGGCTGGTGCTTGTTCTTTGGATCCTGCTGCTGATCGGGGCCAACGCGCTCAGCGGCAGCATCGGAGACAACTACCGCCAAGACTTCAAACTTCCGGGGGCCGAGTCGTCGGCCGGTTTCGACGTTTTGAACGACAAGTTCGGCGGTCAAGGCGCCGGCCAGGCCGGCACGATTGTGTTCAAAGCCGACCGGGGCGTAAACGATCAGCAGGTGAAGGCCGCTATGTCGGAAATGTTCGACAAGGTCGCGAAGATCAAGGGCATTTCGCGGGTCGAAAGCCCCTACGCCCCCGGCGGCGAGCGGTTCGTCTCCGCGCAAGGCCCGGGCGCCGGCAAGGTCGCGTACGCCAACGTCGAATTCCCTGAAGACACCGACTTCGCGCAGGTGCCCGCAATCACCGACAAGGTCGAGGCGGCCGCGCCGAAGATCGACGGGCTGCAGGTGGAACTCGGCGGAAACATCTTCGCGACCTTCGAGCCGCCGACGTCGGAGATCATTGGGCTGGCCTTCGCCATCGTCATCCTGATCCTGGCCTTCGGGTCGGTGCTGGCGATGGGCCTGCCCATCGCGGTCGCCTTAACCGGTATTGGCATCGGTAGTGCGCTGGTGATCCTCTTCAGCCACATCGTCCAAGTCCCCGAGTTCGCACCGTTCATTGGCGTGATGATCGGGCTGGGCGTGGGCATCGACTACGCGTTGCTCATCGTCACCCGTTACCGAGAGCAACTCCACGCCAACCACACGGTGCGCGAGTCGGTGCAGATCGCCATCGACACCGCGGGTCGCAGCGTGTTGTTCGCCGGCATCACCGTCGTGATCTCCTTGCTCGGGATGCTGCTGATGGGCGTCGGCTTCGTGCAGGGCCTCGCCGTGAGCGCGGCGGCCACGGTGGCCGTCACCGTTCTCGCGTCGCTCACGCTGCTGCCCGCGCTGCTCGGTTTCGCCGGCCCGGGCATCGAGAAGCGCCGGCGGGCCGGGCTCATCGCCGCTGGTCTCGTTGCTCTTGGCCTCATGGGCGTCGGCTTCAACTTCAAGCCGCTCTTGGCTGCATTCGGCCTTGCGGTGGTCGTTGTGTTGGCCGGCTTCTTCGTGCCCGCACTCAAGCGCGAGGTCGAACACCGCCCGGCCAAGCCGCGCCGAGAAACGCTGGCCTACCGGTGGAGCCGAGGCATCCAACATCGGCCGTGGCTCGCCGCCATCGCCAGCGCGGTCGTGTTGTTGATTCTCGCCGTGCCGGTGCTGAACCTTCGCCTCGCGTTCTCCGACGAGAGCAACTACCCGCAAGACACGAGCACCAAGAAGGCCTACGACCTGTTGGTCGACGGATTCGGCAAGGGCTACAACGGCCCGATTCTTCTCGTTACCAGCGGCAGCGGCGCGGTCGACCCCGCCGCGCTCGGCGCGGTCAGGGCCGCGGTAGCCCAAGACCCCAACGTGGTGTTCGTCAGCGACCCGATTCCGAACAACCCGCAGTCACCCACGGCGGTGTTGTGGAACGTGGTGCCCAACTCCGGCCCGCAAGACGAGGCCACCACCCAGCTGGTGTCGCGCCTGCGCAAAACCGTGTTGCCACCCGTCGAGTCGCAAGTCGGCACGCAGATCGCGGTCACCGGAATCACCGCCGCGAACAACGACTTCGCGCACGTCTTGTCGAGCCGCATGCCGTACTTCTTCCTCGCGGTGCTGGCGCTGTCGTTCCTGCTGCTGATGGCGGTGTTCCGATCTCTGCTCGTGCCCCTCAAAGCCGTGATCATGAACCTGCTGTCGA
>JACCXE010000078.1 GCA_013697265.1 Actinomycetota bacterium
GTCGAAGGCCACCGTGCTCGGGCACTCGATGGGCGGCATGGTGGTGCAGCTGTTCGTGCTGGCCCATCCCGAACGGGTCAGCGCCCTGGTGCTCATGGACACCAGTCACAAGCTGCCCGACCACGTCAACGCCGACACGATCGCCCTCGGCCAACAAGTAGTGCGCGACGGCGGCACCGAACTACTCGTCGAGATCGGCCGCAACGCCACCGAACCCAGCCCGCTCGACACGCTGCCCTACCTGCGCATGATCGAAGCGGACCCGGCCTACAAGGCGTGGTCGGAACAGAAAACGCTTAATTTCGCCGGCCCGGCTTGGGCCGCCTTGGCTGGCGACATGGCCACGCAGGAAGACAGGCTCGACGCCCTCGGCGCCGTCGCCGTTCCCACCCTCGTGATCTGCGGCGAACAAGACGACGGCTTCATGAAGCAGTCGATTGCGATGAGCGAAGCAATTCCGGGCGCGCAACTCGCCGTGATCCCCGGCGGCGGCCACAGCCCGCAGTTCGAAGCGCGCGACGCCTGGTGGGCCGCGCTCTCCGGCTTCCTGGCCGCGCTGCCTGACTAAGAGTTAACCGACTGAGGTATCGGGCGTCGGGCCCTGCGCCAGGAAGATCGCAGCGATCCGCGTGCGCGTCGGCGTGATGCTCTGCAGCTCAAGCGACACGAGCACCTTGCGTCTGGAGGCGTCGATGCGTGTGGGCGCTCCGACGCGGTGGCCGTACTCGCGTACGGCGTATCCCCGACTGAGGAGGATGATCCGCGCTTGGGCGACGGCCTTGACGAACGAGATGCCGTCTATCACCGATGTGCGGCGCAACTCGCTGCACGCGGGGCGGCACCGGCCGTCGCCGATGCGTATCTCACGCTGCGTTTTGCCGGGCAAGCCGATGTCGTCGGCGATCGACGCAAGATGACCGGTAGACGGTGTGGCGCCCGCCGACGCGAACGGAATTGCGACCAGGCTTACCGCCATCGCGGCGACGGTGATCGCCATCCGGTGCCGGTGGTTGCCGGCGAGCACCCACGCAATCGTCAACGCCGGTATCGCGAGCAGGCTGCCGAGCGGCAGCAGCGGCGACTTCCATCCGCCGATCGCAAGCATCCGGGCCACAACGACGCCGAGCACCATCCAGGCGACCGCAGCGATCGCCGCAATCAGCAGTCCGCGCCGGGCGCGACGAGGCTCGTCGGGAAGATCGAGGGCGTGTTGCAGCGCGGTCAAAGAAACCGCGTGGCTAGATCAGCGCTTGGCGTCGTCGCCGCAGCACGAACGTGCCAGCTGCTGCAGCACCGACCGGCGCCACCACCAGCGCCGCGATCAGCGCGAACCCTGACGGCGGTGCTGCGTTGCTTACGTTGCGGGCGCCGCGGAAAGCCACCGCCGGGGGCGCCTCGAAGCGTTCGCTGATACCCAAACCAATTCCGGCCAGGTCGGAGTCGGCCAACACGTTGGCGTCAGCCAGCGGCGCAATCGCAGAGGTTCCTGAATCGAACTGCGACGGCGACGGCGACTCGGATGGTGGGGTGGTGGGGTCGCCTATCTCGGAGAAGAAGCCAGGCGGCGCAACGTTGTTCGGATCCAACACTTCGAACGGGGTCGTGAACTTCTCGTTCGAGAAGCCAACCCGAAACGTGTAGCCCGCGTTGGACCCTTGCTGCGCGGAAACCACGATGTCGTAGACGTCCTGCTTGGCCGTGAACCCACCGCGTTCGGGCACGTTCAAGGTGGCGCCGCCGGGCGGGAAGTCGTTCGGGTCGCTCTCGCCGACGAGTTCCGGTTCGAGTATTTCGGCGATGGGCTTGGCCGGGGTGCCCTTTAGGGTTTCGAGGGCGAACGGGAGGTTGCCGCCACCCGGGTAGTCCTGGCCCAGGCGGTGGTCTTCTTGGTCGTAGACGTAGAGGTCGAGGTCCCCGACTGGAATCGAGGACAACCCGAGAACGGCCGCCGACAGCGGCGGCGTCGCACCCTGAGGCTCGAACTCGAGGGAGAAGAACACGAAGTTGAGCGCCTCGGGCGACGGATCGCGGTTCAGCTTGATGCGGTAGACGTCGCAAGTCGCGTCGAAGGGCGGTTCGCGGCACTCGACCGGGTTGTGTAGTAACAGGGGGTCGCTGACGATGACGTCCGACGAGAC
>JACCXE010000081.1 GCA_013697265.1 Actinomycetota bacterium
GGCATCTTCTACACGCTGCTCACGATCACGTTCCTCGCCGTCGGTTACCTGTTCTCGTTGCGGGCGCAAAACTGGGAGCGGGGCCAGCCCGATAACCGGCGCACCACCAAGAAGAACTTCAAGCACCGACTCGAGGCGTTCCGCTCGGGCGTGTGGATGCGCACGCTGTTGCGCGACGGCGCCGCCGGCCTCATGCACAGCTTCATCTACTTCCCGTTTCTGATCCTGTTCGCGGTCACGAACATGGTGATCCTCAACGAGCTCATGCCTGAGTCGCTCAAGTTCCTGCACGGCACGGCGTACCAAGCGCTGGCGGTTACCGCCGATGTCGCCGGCGTCGGCTTCCTCATCGGTATCGGCTGGGCGTTCTTCCGCCGCTACATCCAGCGGGTGTACCGGATCCGCATCAAGAGTCGCCCCGAGGACGTGGTGATCCTTGGCACGTTCGCCGTGATCGGCGTGACGGGCTTTCTCACCGAGGCATTCCGCATCGCGTTGATAGGCCGGCCGACATTCGAGAAGTGGTCGGTCGTGGGCTACCCACTGTCGTATCTGTTCGAGAACAACACGCACATGTCGGGTTGGCACCAGACCTTCTGGATCATGCACTCCCTCGCGTTCATCGCGTTCCTGTTGATCCTGCCGACCACGAAGCTGCGCCACATGCTGACGTCGCCGGTGAACATGTACTTGTCGCCGCGCGACCGGCCCAAGGGCGCGATGAAGCCACTGCCCAATCTCGAGACGACGTCGCTCGAGAGCTTCGGCGCCAACGTCATCGAAGACTTCACTTGGAAGCAGCTTCTCGACACCGACGCCTGCACGGTGTGCGGTCGTTGCACATCGGTGTGCCCCGCTCACGCCACGGGCAAGTCGCTCGACCCCCGCGAGATCGTGCTGAAGGTCGGCCACGTGATGGCCGCCACTCATCCGTCGGGCTCGGTGTCGCCCGTCGTCGGCCAAGACGCGGAGCTCACCGTGTCGTCGGGCAGCGTGTTCGAACGTATTTCGAGTGAAGAGATCTGGGCCTGCACGACGTGTAAGGCGTGTGACGACATCTGCCCGGTCAACATCGAAATCCTCGACAAGATCCTCGACATGCGGCGCTACCTGTCGCTGATGGAGAGCGACTTCCCGAGCGAATTGGGCAACGCCTACCGGTCTATGGAGAACCAGGGCAACCCGTGGGGCATGAACCAAAGCGAACGGGCCGACTGGGCCAAGGGCCTCGTCGGAATCGACATCCTCGACGGTTCAAGCCCGGTCGACCACGAGTACCTCTACTGGGTCGGCTGCGCCGGTTCGTTCGACGACAAGAACAAGAAGGTCACGATCGCAACGGCGAAGTTGTTGCAGCGCGCCGGCATCGACTTCGCGATCCTCGGCCCGTCCGAACAGTGTACCGGCGACCCGGCCCGTCGCTCGGGCAACGAATACCTATTCCAGATGTTGGCCGGTGCCAACGTCGAGTCGCTCAACGGGATGGGCGTGAAGAAGATCATCACGCAGTGTCCCCACTGCTTCAACACGCTCCAGAACGAGTACCCGCAGTTGGGCGGCCACTACGAGGTCATCCATCACAGCCAGTTCCTCGAGCACCTCATCGATACCGGCAGGCTCGACATGACCGACGCCTCGCTCGACGAGCGAGTGGTGTACCACGACAGCTGCTACCTCGGTCGCCACAACGACGTGTACGAGGCGCCTCGCCGCGTGATCGGCTCGCTCAAGGGCGTCGACATCGTCGAGGCCCCGCGCAATGGCAACAAGGGCATGTGCTGCGGTGCTGGCGGTGCGCGCATGTGGATGGAAGAGCACGTCGGCACCAAGGTCAACACCGAACGCGGCCGTGAGTTACTCGCCACGGGCGCTTCGCGGGTCGCTACGGCGTGCCCGTTCTGTTACATCATGATCGACGATGGCGTGAAGGAACACGGCCGCGACGACGTCGTGGTGGCGGACATCTCCATTCACCTGCTCGACGCCCTCGAGCGCGGCGGGTCTATCTCTTAACCCGCCTCAGTTATACGACCGACGCGCCGATGGGTACCACGATGGTCCTGTCTACGCCCGCGCCCCCTGTTCCGAAGACCACACCTTCGTTCAGCGCGGTCATCGACGCGGCGAGCAACGGTGGTGAGTGGGCGTTCGAAATCCTGTTTCGGGACTACCAGCCTGCATTGCTGCGCTACCTGCGAGGGCAGGCCACCAACGCCGCCGACGACATCGCATCCGAAACATGGATCGCCGTGGCCCGAGGTCTCAGCGGCTTTCACGGTGAGCCCGACGAGTTCCGGGCGTGGTTGTTCACGGTCGCCCGGCACCGCCTGATCGACGAGCGCCGACGCGACAAGCGGCGTGTGCAGACCAGCGCGTTGACCAGCACTGAGGTAGTCGGCGTAGTCGGTGTAGTCGGCGACGATCCGGAGACCGCCGTGATGGACGCGGTCGCCGGTGATCTCGCAGCGGCGCGCATCGTCGGTTTCCTTCCGCCCGATCAGGCCGACGTGATCTTGCTGCGCGTGGTCGCCGATCTGTCGGTCGAGCAGGTGGCGGACATACTCGGCAAGAAACCCGGTCACATACGGGTGTTGCAAAGCCGGGGCCTAAAACGCCTGGCTGAGCGGCTTTCTCACAAATCTGTAACGGAATGAGTTCGCTGAGCGCTGAAGGAGGTGAGATGGCGAACGATTCGATCTTCGAGGGGCTAGACCCGGACACCGCAGCGCTTCTTGGTGCGGCTCGGGCCACGTCCCCGTCAGAGCCCCGCGTGGGGCTGTTCGCGGCGATGTCCGCAGTGGCGGTCGCTGGCCCTCTCCCCGTCCCTTCAACTCCCCGGAGAAAACTCATGCTTGGCAAGATCCTTACTGCGAAGGCGCTCGGCATCGCCGGTGCGCTCGCGCTCACCGGTGGCGTCGCTGGCGCTGCCACGGGCACGCTTGGCCCGGTCCAAGACCCTGTCGCCGGTGTCGTCGACAACGTCGGCATTCACATCCCGAAGACCAATCACGGCGCGGATGTATCTGATGCGGCCCGCGACAAGGACGGCGACACCGAAGGCGAGAACCATGGCTCACGCGTGTCGGAGACCGCCCGCCAGAACCACGGCCACGAAGACGACGCCACGACGACCGATGGCGACGACGCTGGCGACGACGCTGGCGACGATTCGGGCTCGGGCAACAATGGCCACGGCAACGCCAACGGCCACTCGAAGGACAAGAGCCACGACTCCGATGACGACTCCGCCGACGACTCCACGACCACAGTTGACGACGACGACGATGACGCCGCATCCCACGACAGCGATAGCGACAGCGAACACTCGGGCGACCGCGGCGGCGAAGCTAAATCCGGCCACGGCGGCCACGACAGCGACGACTAAGCACCACGGGGCGGGTTGACTCGAACGCCTCTCACAGTTTCCCCGCAGAACGAACTGCGCCTCGGAACGCCAAGGCTGACGTTTCGAGGCGCAGTTCGTTCGCGTGCGGCTACTTCTTCCAGTTCTCGAAGTAGCGCGACGGGGTGGGCCCGCGCTGGCCCTGGTACTTCGAGCCGACGGTCTTTGATCCGTAGGGGTTGTCGGCCGGAGTGGTCATCTGGAAGAAGCTGACCTGACCGATCTTCATGCCGGGATACAGCATGATCGGAAGGTTGGCCACGTTGGCCAGCTCAAGGGTGAGATGCCCGTCCCAACCGGCGTCGACGAAACCGGCCGTCGAGTGGATCAGCAGACCGAGTCGGCCGAGGCTGCTTTTGCCTTCGATGCGAGCCACGAGGTCGTCGGGCAGCTTCACCCGTTCCGAGGTCGATCCGAGCACGAACTCGCCCGGGTGCAGCACGAAGTACTGATCTTCAGGAATCTTCACCAGCTCCGTGAGGTCTTCCTGATCGGCTTTGACGTCAATCACCTGCATCGTGTGGTTCAGGAATACGCGGAAGAGGTTGTCGAGGTGAAGGTCCACCGACGACGGCTGGATGCAATCGTCACCGAGCGGGTCGATGAGGATGCGGCCGGCGGCGATCTCTTCGCGAATGGAGCGGTCAGACAGGACCATGCGACGACTGTAGTGAGGCGTCCCTAGGTCACGGGAAGTCTGGGCGAGCCGCCTCTCGCCTACGGGACCAGCACGACCCGGCCGATCGCCAGACGGTTCTCGATGAACGCGTGGGCTCCGGCCGCGTCTTTAAGCGGGAAGGTCCGGTCCACCAGGACGGTCAGGTCGCCCTGGGCAACTTCGTCGACGAGCGACTGAATCATCTCCTGGGCCCGCGGCGTGATGATTTCGGCGCCCAAGAACACGCCGGTGAGCGACTGGTTGTTCATGCCGAGCACGCCCGCTTCGAAGGGCACGAATTCGCGTCCGGCGCTGCCGACCGTGATCGCCCGTCCCCGGTAGGCGAGGCACGCCACCGACTTCTGGAGGGTGGGGCCGCCAACCGAGTCGACGACCAAGTCGACGCCGCGCCCGCCTTCGGTGAGCCCCCGCACCGCGTCGACCCAGCCGTCTTTGCTGTAGTCGACCGCGTGGTCGAGGCCAAGGGCTTTCAACGGTTCCAGTCGTTCGAGCGACGACGCAGTCGCAATCACGGTGGCCCCGGCCCTGTGCGCGAGCTGGATCGCCGCCATGCCGACACCTCCGGCACCCGCCTGGATCAGCACGGTCTCGCCTTCGCGCAGGTGGCCAAACTCGAAGAGGCAGTCGTGCGCGGTGCCGAACGCGACGGGCACACATGCGCACGCGACGAGGTCGCCACCCTCGGGAATCTTCCAGGTGACCAGGCTCGGCACCGCGGCGAGTTCCGCGTGCGAGCCGTTGGTCATCGTGGCCACAACCCGGTCACCCACGGCGCGGTCGTCGACTCCGTCACCCACTTCGATGACCGTTCCTGCGCATTGGTAGCCGACGATGTGTGGTGTCGCGGTCAACGCACCACCGAGACGGTTGAGAGTGTCGCCGCCTTCGATGCTGATCGCTTCGACCTGAACCAACACGAAACCCGGGCCACACACGGGGTCGGCCACGTCCTCGTATTGCAAGACGTCGGGCGGACCGTTTGTGTAATAGACGGCGGCTTTCATGAGCGGCACCCTATGGCCCGCGGCATCATGGGCGTATGGGACTTGAGCACTTCCCCGCCACCGCTTCGGTCGAGCACGTGTTCGCGGCGCTCCAGCGCGACGGCGCCGTCATCATCGACGAGGTGCTCGACGAACCGACCCTGCGTGGACTGCGCTCCGAGTTAGAGCCTGTGCTCGCGAAGACTGCGCCCGGCACTGAGGGATTCTCGGGGCTCAACACGCGCCGGTTCGGTTCGCTCATCGAGCGGACACCGTCCACCCGTCAGCTGGTGATGCACCCGCTGATCCTCGATGTCACGAATCGGCTGCTGTCAGACGCGACCGCGATCCAACTTCATCTGACCCAAGCGATCTGCATCGGCCCGAACAGTCCCGCCCAAGTGATCCATCGAGATCAGTGGGCCTTCGACTTCTTCGAGTTTCCGTCGGGCTACGACGTGCAGTGCAACACCATCTGGGCGATCACCGACTTCACCGAGCAGAACGGCGCGACGCGTGTGGTCGTCGGTTCGAACCATGGCGCGGACCGCCAACGCCTCGAACAGTCCGACACGGTCGGCGCAACCATGCGAGCCGGTTCGGTCGTGCTCTACACGGGCAGCGTGTACCACGGCGGCGGCCCGAACACGACTGACGACGAGACGCGCATCGGCGTGAACATCACCTATAACCGAGGCTGGTTGCGCCAAGAGGAGAACCAGTACCTCGCCGTGTCGCAAGAGTGCGCGGCCACGCTGGACGAACCGTTGCTGCGACTGATGGGATACCAGAAGGGCGCTTACGCGCTCGGCTACATCGACGACCTGCGCGACCCGATCTCGGTTGTGCGTCCCGAGTTCGCCAACGCCGAAGGATTCGCGGCCAAGCAGTAGTGGACGCGTCCGAGTTCTACACCGGCCTCGTCGCCGACCTCTACGCGCCCCTTCGCGGAACGGTGACCGACGTCGCTCCTTACGCGCAGTTCATCAACGGCTTCGGTGAGCCCGCCCTCGAGCTGGGATGTGGTGACGGCGAACCATTGCTCGACCTACGCGAGATGGGCCTCGACGTCGAAGGCCTCGACTCGTCGGCGGACATGCTCGACCGCTGCCGCATCGAGGCCGTGATGCGCGGCGTCGACGTCGAGTTGCACCACGCGTCGATGGCTGATTTCCATCTGCCTCGACGCTTCAAGTCGATCTTCATCGCGGGCCCGACGTTCAACCTGTTGCCCGACGACGACGTTGCGCTGGCCGGCCTGCAACGCATACGTGAACACCTCGACGACAACGGTGGCGCGCTGATCCCGCTATTCATCCCGAAGCCGACGCCCGAGAGCGCGCTCGGCGAGTTCCGTGAGAAGGACGGAGACGACGGCGCAACGCTGCGGTTCGCCGCCCTGAACGAGACCCGTGACGAAGGGGCACGAGTGCAAACGAGCATGCTGCGCTACGAGCGAGTCATCAACGAAGAGACCGAGGCGCTTGAGCGGCCCTGGGTGTTGCACTGGCATACGCAGGACGGGTTCCGCACGTTGGCGGCCGCCGCTGGATTGACGGTCGCCGCGGTGCTGGACAGTTCAGGGAAAGCAGCGACACCCGACGCCGAGGCCTTCGTGTTCGTGCTGACCCCTGGGTAGGATCAGCGTTCCTCGCGGGTGTAGTTCAGAGGCAGAACATCAGCTTCCCAAGCTGAGAACGCGGGTTCGATTCCCGTCACCCGCTCCATCCAACGACGTCGCAGGACAGCTGCGCGCACGTTCGTAATCAGCGCTCCTCGTCCCCGTACGCGCGTGGACGCGCGGGAAAGGCCATCAAAGGCTGGCGGCAATCGGCGAACGTTGTCGGATTGAATCGCGGGTACCGCCGCGGCCCCACACAAGCGCGTTACTGTGCGATACGACAGAATCGAACAGGGCGGATTCGATGGCTCAAGCGGCCGTGAAGTGTGACGACATGCGATTAGGAATGACCCGGTGATCAACACTCTCTCGCCCGCGCCCCTTGGTTCGGTCTCGCTGCTGCCTGGGCTGTTCCAGCATCGATTCGATCTGAACCACAAGTATCTGCACAGCCTGCGCAACGAAAATCTCCTTCAGAACCATTACTTCGAGGCCGGGTTGTGGGCGCCCGCAGGCAAGCCCGACGACATCCACTGGGGATGGGAATCGCCGAACTCGATGGTGCGGAGCCACTTCGTCGGACACTGGCTGGCGGCATCCGCGCGCGTCGCCCGCACGATCGGCGACAAAGCGCTCGAGGCACGCGTCGAACAGGTCGTGGCTGGGCTCGGCCGCTGCCAGGACGCGAATGGCGGTGAATGGGTCGGCGGTATCCCCGAGAAGTACCTGCACTGGATCACGCAGGGCGTGCCGATCTGGGCGCCGCACTACATC
>JACCXE010000093.1 GCA_013697265.1 Actinomycetota bacterium
TCGGCCGCATCACCAAGGGCACGCTCGCGGCGCTCGATTACGCGAACTCGCTTCGACCCAATCACATAGCTGCGGTGTTCCTTTCCATTACCGAAACTGACGCCGACGAGATCGTCGACGAGTGGGCCCGGTTCCGCATCCCGGTGCCCCTCGAGATCGTCCACTCGCCCTACCGCGACTTCGTCGACCCGTTCGTCGCGTTCCTCGACGAACTCGAAGACCGGTGGGGCGACGCCACGACCACTGTGGTCATTCCCGAGTTCGTGGTGCACCACTGGTACGAGCAAGCTCTGCACAACCAAACGGCGACCCGGCTCAAACTGGCGCTGCTCTTTCGGCCCCGCACAGTCGTGACATCGGTGCCCTACCACGTGACCGGCGTCAGTTCGCCAAAGGCCGAACTCCAGCCGTAGCGTCCAGCGCCGAACATGGCATCGCTACTTAAACGGCTTCTCGTTGGGCGACCGCTCGCGACGAGCGAGCAAGAGCACCAACGCATCAGCAAAGTCATTGCGCTCGCGGTGTTCTCGTCGGACGCCATCTCGTCGACGGCCTACGCGGCGGAAGAGGTTCTCTTTGTTGTCGCGGTAGGCGCGTCGAGCCTGACCATGGGCCTCTCGACGCTCGTGCCGATCGGCATCGCCGTTGCAGCGCTGCTCGCAATCGTCGTGACGAGTTATCGCCAGACGATCTTCGCCTACCCCTCGGGCGGCGGCTCGTACGTGGTGAGCCGCGAGAACCTGGGCGAGGTTCCGTCCATGCTCGCGGGCGCGTCGCTGTTGGTCGACTACATCCTCACGGTGGCGGTATCGATTTCGGCCGGCGTGGCCGCCATCGTGTCGATACCGACATTCCGCGGCCTCGCCGATCAACGAGTGCTGCTCGGCCTGGGCCTCATCGTGCTGATTACCACTGCGAACCTGCGCGGCATCAAGGAGTCGGGACGCATTTTCGCGGCGCCGACCTACATCTACATCGCAGTTCTCACGGTGATGGTCGCCTACGGCCTGTATCGGGTGTACTTCGGCCACATCGCCACCGTGCCGTTCAACAAGGAGGCCTTCGAGGGCGCGCGCTTCGCCGGTGGCAACCTCGGCCTATTCCTGATCTTGAAAGGCTTCTCGTCGGGCGCTGTCGCGCTCACCGGTGTCGAGGCGATCAGCAACGGCGTGCCGGCGTTCGAGAAGCCCGAATCGAAGAACGCGGCCACCACATTGGTATGGATGGGCCTGATCCTCGGTGTGCTTTTTCTCGGCACCGCGATCCTGGCCCATCACCTAGAGCCCTACCCGAGCCACGACGAGACGGTGTTCTCACAGATGGGTCGGGCCGTGCTCGGCTCCGGCCCGTTCTATGTGCTGCTGCAGTTCGCCACCGCTGCGGTTTTGACCCTCGCCGCCAACACTGCATACGCGGACTTCCCGCGGCTGTCCTCCATCATCGCGGCCGACGGATACCTGCCGCGACAGTTCGCGAATCGCGGCGACCGGCTCGTATTCTCCAACGGCATTTTGTTCCTGGCCGGGGCCGCTGGCGCGTTGCTGGTCGCCTTCGGCGGCAAGACGAACGCCCTGATCCCGCTTTACGCGGTGGGCGTGTTCACAAGTTTCACGCTCAGCCAGATGGGCATGGTGCGCCACCACCTCAAAGAGCGCGCCGCGGCGTGGCAGCGCGGCGTCGCGATCAATGCCGTAGGCGCCGTCGCGACCTTCGTGGTGCTGCTCATCGTGGCGGTTACGAAGTTCACGAGCGGTGCCTGGGTGCCTCTCGTCGTGGTGCCGTTGATCATGGTTCTCTTCGCGGCCATCAAGCGGCACTACGTCCGCGTAAGCAACGCCTTGGCCATCACGCCCCAAGAGGTCGCCCCCGAGTCCGACAACATGACCGTGGTGATCCTCGTGGGCCGCGTGCACCGTGGTGTGTTGAAGGCGCTGCGGTACGGCAAGTCGATGCGCCCGAACCACCTCGAAGCCGTGTTCGTGGCCTATGAAGACGACGACACGTCCGATATCGAACGCCAGTGGCGCGAATTCGGCATCGACGTGCCGCTCGAGATCGTGCACTCGCCCTACCGCGACCTGGTCGACGGAACCGTCGCCCACCTCGACGAGATCGAAGACCGGTGGGGCGACGCCACACTCACCGTGATCGTGCCCGAGTTCGTCGTCGAGCACTGGTACGAACAGGTCCTTCACAACCAGAGCGCGCTCGCGATCAAGCTGGCGCTGCTCCGGCGGGAGAACACGGTCGTCGCATCCGTTCCGTATCACGTTTCCAAAAACCGCTGGAACCCCCCCGATAGCGATTCTTACGCTCAGTAGTTGAAATTTTTGGTGGCTGAAAACTAAGGTCGCCCCGGTCAAAACTATGGACGCCGAACTCACCAAGTCTGATCTGACGCAGTCCGAGCGCGAGACCCTCAAAGCCATTTACCGGGCCACTAGGGACGCGCCTGACGCGCACACCGGAGTACTGGCCGACGCGCTCGGCGTGGCCCCCGGCACCGTCACCGCGACCGTGAAGAAGTTGGCAGACAGGGGTTTGGTCGACCACAAGCCGTACCGGGGCGTGGAGTTGACAACCGTTGGCCGCCAGCGTGCGGTCAGCGCAATCCGGCGCCACCGCATCGTCGAACGGTTCCTGTCCGACATGCTCGGCTACGCCTGGAACGAGGCCGACCGGCTCGCCGGCAGCTTCGAACACGACCTGCCCCAAGAGGTGGAAGACCGGCTGTACATGGCTCTTGACCGTCCCGCGACCTGCTCGCACGGCTTCCCCATTCCGAACCCCGAAACCGAAGAGATCCCGGTGCTGCCGCCGCTGTACGCGCT
>JACCXE010000109.1 GCA_013697265.1 Actinomycetota bacterium
ACGCACCAGTGATCCCCAACGGGGTCGATCGCCGACCCCCTCGCCGGGGCGTCCACGAGGTGGAGCTGGGCGTCGCCGACGGTGAACCAGTGCCCGCCGATACCGGGGATCTCCGGCCGACCCGCGCTGACGAGGCCGAACAGGTCCGCATAGAACCGGCAGGTCTCGTCGAGTGTTCCATGGCAGTTGAGACTCACGTGGTTCACGCGGACAACCTTCATGTCGGTTCCTCCAGCTGTTCCATGAACTCGAGGCGGATGCCGCCCGGCGCTTCGATGAACGCGATTCGCCGGGTACCGAACGCGCCGGATACGACCCGCGGGCCCCACAGCACCTCGTGGCGAGCCAACTCTGCGTCGAGGTCATCGACGAAAAGAGCCGGGTGCAGGAACCCCTCGGAGGGGAGAGCGCAGGCGTCCTCGTAGATCGCCTGGGTAAACAAGGTCAGGTGCAGCCACCCGAGCGTTACATCGGCCCGCCGGCCGTTCTCCCACACCACCGGCTCGGTGACCGAGGCCCCAGCCGCCGAGTACCACCGACAGGCCGCCTCGAGGTCGACCACTTTCACCGCCAGATTCGCCATCCCCGTGACCGTCACACCGGGAGCGTATGGCGAACCGGGCCTAAAAACGCTTCGTGTGCGACGCGACCGGTCACCGCGTCCACCGCTTACTCGCGGGCGCGGCGGACGACGAGACCGGCGCAGGCGAGCAAGCCGGCGCAGCACGTGAGCGCGACGGTCGGCGAGGTCGAGCCGGCGATGAAGGCGAGCGCAAGGCCGAAGAGGACTTCGCCGGCGTTCTCCGTTTGCGAAAGGAAAGAGTGGACGGTGGCCCGAACGCCGCTCGTCGTGCGGCGGTTGATCAGAATCGTGGCGGCCACACGGGTGGTTGGGGAGCCGATGCCGCGCACCAGAAACGACCCGGCCACGGCCGACGCCGCGTTCGGCGCGTGCGCGAACACGAGAAGGCCGCCGACGCCCACTATGCACGCGCCGACGTAGACGCGCGTGGCGACGTTGACCCCTTCGATCCGCGCCTCGACAAACCGCAGGGTCGTGGCCCCGATAGCGGCGCCGACGAGCGCGACGGCGGCGAACCACACGATCGGGTCCGGCTCGGTTGGTATGCCCAGCACGACGAGTCGCCGCTCGAAGAGGCGACCGAAGCCCTCCTCGCTTCCGTGGAGGAGCAGGTTTGCCCCAAGCACGAGGAGGATGACGCGGTCTGCGCGCGCGACGGCGATACCGCGCCGAAAGATCGCCCTCGACTCGGCCCACCGACGGCCCGCGTCGACCGGCGCGAAGCGTGTCTCCGGCCACCGCGCCACGACCAGCACGCCAAGGAACAACATCGCCACGCCAGCGACGATGACCGCCGTGGCGAGCGTGGTCACCCACGCGACCGCACCGAAGATGACTATGCCAATTGGCGTCCCTCGTAGTTCCCAGCGCGCCTGCGCAGTGAGCACGCGGTCGATCAGGTCGGGCCGCGCGAGCTCATCGTTGATCCAGGCGACGTCGGCGCCGCTCGACAACGCCCAGCCCAGGCCCCAGAGGCACTGCGAGACGACCAGTAGCGGGAATGCCGTGACGAAGCCGGTCATCGCCATGCCGGCGCCCATCACAATGTGGGCCAGGACGAGCGCGAGACGGCGGCTCACTGCGTCGGCCAGCACCCCGGCCGGCACCTCGGCGATTAACACCGTCAGGCCTTGGAATACCCCGATGAGGACGAGTTCGAAAGGCGACAGATCGGCGACGACGACGAGGTAAAGCGCCGTCGCGAGCCACCAGCCGCGCGCAAGCGCGGCGCGGATGAGCGCCCACCGCAGGAACGCGGTGGTGAGATCGGAAGTCAGCTGGGTCTCCCGACGTCAGCAGTTGGCCACCGCGTCGAGGGCGTCGCAGATCTGCCGTCGTCCGCCCGCGCCGAGTGCGCCGAGGCGCGTGGTGAGCACCGATTTGGGCACGGCAGCCAGGTTGTCGAACGTTGCCACGCTGGCGTGGTCGATTCCCTCAGCAGGCCCCACGGGAATGCAGGTCGGAATGTCGCGGATCGTGCTCGTCACCGGCGCCACTACGACATTGTTCAGAGCCGGTATGGCCTCGTCCCGGGACACGACGAGCACCGGGCGGCGCTTCTGGTTCGGGGTCTCCATAAGCCAGAGCTCGGCTTGGGCTACCACGACTCCGCCTCGGTCATCGCAATGGCGCTCGCCATCGCGAGGTCATCGTCTTCCGACGTCTGTGGCCGCTCTCGGTACGACTGGGCGATCGACGCGCCGACGCGGGCGCGCTGCACCGAGTCGGCAAGGTGGTGGACGCCCCGTCGGATCACCGCAGACCGGGTATCTCCGACGCCCCCGTCCACGAGCTCGTCGATAAGCGCGAGTTCCTCCTCGCTGAACCGTGTCGGCACCGGCGTTGTCATACGCGACAGTATACGCGTTGTAGATCGAAGGAGCCCGAAGTCCTTCGCCACCAACCGGGCCAGAATGGGGCCCTAATGCGCCGGGTTCTCTCTCTCGTCGCACGACTCGCTTGCACCCTGCTGCTGCGCCGGGTCGAGGTCGCCGACCGCAGTCGAATTCCGACGAACCGGCCGATTCTGCTCGTTGCGAACCACTTCAACGGCTTCGTAGACGCCCTCGTAATCGCTTCGGTCCTCCCGCGGTCGCCCCGGTTCATCGCCAAGGGGTCGCTGCGGAAGATTCCGCTGCTCGGCGCGCTCGCCGAAGCGGGCGGGGTTGTCTTCGTGCGACGCCAGCAGGACAAGTTCGGTCCGGACAACAACCACGATGCTTTTAGCGCGTGTCATGCCGCCTTGAGGAAGCGCGACACGATCGCGATTTTTCCTGAGGGGACCACCCACGACCGGCCGCGCATCGATCCGATCAAGACCGGTGCGGCGCGCATTGCGTTGGGTGCGCGCACTGCCGGGGCGACGAACATCGCGATCCTGCCCGTCGGCCTCACGTTCCCCGACAAAGTCGCGTTGCGCACTTCAGCGCTCGTGCAGCTAGGCGCGCCGATCGACCTCGACGACGTCTGCCCCGGCGACGTAGGGGTGGATGACGAAAAGGCGGTGCGCGCGCTCACCGCGGTGATCGACGCCGGCGTGCGGTCCGTCAGCCCCGACTTCGCAGACATCGAGACCGCCTTCGCGATGGACCAGGCCGCCCAGATCACACTCAGTTCCGAGGCACGACCCGACCCGACGCTCGAGGAGCGCTACGACCTCACGCGGCGACTCGGTCAAGTTCCGGCCCGGGCGCGCGCCGCGGTGTCGCGTGACGTTGGGCGTTACAACACGCTGCTCAGTGGGCTACGCCTCACCGACGCCGACGTGATTACGCCGACGAATCCGACGCGGTTGTTGCGCGCCGCAATTCGTATCGCGGTTCTCGTAGTCATACTCGGCGGCATTACCACCGCAACTGCGCTGGTGAACGTGTGGCCGGTCGCGCTCGTGATGGGTGCCAGCCTGCTCGTGCGCACACCGGTGAGCAAGGGGACGGTCCGGGCGATCGTCGGCATCGTGGCGTTCCCCACGGCGTGGGTGATCGCGGCCGTCGTCACCGCGGACGGGTTCCTCGCCTGCAGTCTCGTCGTGCTGACAACCGCGGTCGGCGCAGTTGCCGCGGTGTGGCTTGTGGAACGTGCTGTCGCGCTCACGTTGATGTTGGTTCGTTGGCGCGCCCAGCTCGAACGCAGCGGAACGGTCGATCAAGCCGAAGCGGTGCGGGCCGAGGTTGTGGCAACGACGTTGAAGGCGGTCGGCGACCTATGAGGGCGCGAGAACACGCCGCTGTGTCGGACTGTGAACGCGTCCGGCCCGGCTTGATCGGTCAGCCGGCGAACGCCGCGTCGAGCCTTGCGTTCGTGGTCGCGGCCGTTCCGATCTGGAGACTGGCGCGTTCACCACGCTCGGGCGCATGGAAGCTCGTGGCCGCCGCGCTGGCCTTCGAAGGCATCGGCAGCGTGGCGTACCACGGGCCCGGTGGACGGATATCGAAGGCAATCCACGACATCGGCATTGTTGGTCTGGCGGCGGCCTTCGCGGCGGTGCTGCGCGACGAGCCCCGAAGCGCGAAACCATCGCCGATTGCCGCGACACTCGGGGCCGGCGCGGCGGCGTTGCACGCGTTCAGTCGAACGGGCGGACCGTTGTGTTCGTGCAACAGCGCGGTGCAAGGCCACGCAATTTTCCACCTGCTCGCCGCGGCAGCCACGGTCGCGGCAGCGAAAAGGCGTTAGGTCGACCTGAGCGAGGGCGAAGGCCCGCGAGAGGACGGCAAGCCGCGCTCTGCGAGGGATGCGTTGCTCCAGGCCGAGTCGCCCGTGACCTCGCGACCGAACCACGCCGGGGGCACGAACAATCCGGCTTCGTCGACGGAGGCGAACTCGACTTCGACCGAAACGAGCCCAGCGAGTGCGCCATCGTAAATGTCCACCTCGGCGACGGCGGCACCGAGTGCGACACGATGGCGCACCTTCTCGATGCGGCGGCCCTCGGTGAGCGACCACAACTCTTTGCCAGCGTCGTCGTTGATCTCCAACTCGACCTCGGTGCGGCTCAGCCCACTTCCGCCCTTGACGGTGATTCTCGTCGACGATGCGGTGATGCGGACCCGTACCTCGACGTCGTTCTCGCGTGCGATGTAGCCCTGGCGCAACTCGTCGCCCGGGCCCAGCGTCTCGGCCGGCGGCGGCTCGGACACGATCCACTTGCGTTCGATCTCGGTGGTCATTGCTTCTAGCGCCTCATCGCTGTCGGCGTTGCGAAAGGCGGTCCTGCGTGTCCTGCCAGAGTGCGCCGTACGCCTTGGCCGCCGCACTGTTTGGTGCCGACAACACGACGGGCTTTCGGTGCACTCCCATCCGCTCCACATCGCTGGCGGCGGGGATCGCGGTGCCAACAATCGAAGGGTGAACGGACGGTAGGTCGGCGACGAGGCTTCGGTGGAGTTGCTTGCGTGCGTCGACCATCGAGAAGAAGGCGATGATCTCGGGGGGACGCTCAACCTCGGCGCCTACGAAGCCGAGCAGCTGCTCAAAGGTCCGCACCGAGAGGGTCGTCGGGATGAGAGGCACGAGTAGCGCGTCGGCCGCCTCGAACACGCTCTCGGACACGAGCGAGATCGACGGCGGGCAGTCGAGGATCGCCAGGTCGTAGTCGTCGGCGAGTGGCGCGATGACTTTCGCCAGGCGCTTCGTGGGTCGTTTGGTCTCGTCTAGCAAGAGGTCCATGTGGCGGTAAGAGAAGTCAGCCGGAAGCAGGTCGAGTCCCTCGACGTCGGTGCCTTTCAACCTGTCGCCGGCGTTGGTGCTGCCGCGCAGCAGCTTGCCTGCCCCTCCGCGCACCTTGGGCTTGACGCGGAACAGGAACGTCGCAGAGCCCTGCGGATCGAGGTCCCACAGCAGGGTGCGCAGTCCGTCGCGTGCTGCCAACGCGGCCAGGTTGACGGCGGTGGAGGTCTTGCCGACTCCGCCTTTGAGGTTGTAGGTGGCGAGGACTTTCAACGACTACTCCGCGACGCCCGCGCGGCGCGCCGGCCGAACGTCGCGCGGACCAAGTTGCGCGTATCGGCTGCGGCGAACGGTGCGAAATTCTTGGCGAACTCCTCGCGGGCGCGTTGCTGGTCGCTAGCCAGATCGTCGATCACCAGGCCCAAGGCGATCAACGAGTCGGTCCCGCCCGGCAGCGCCGCCAACTCCGGGCCGAGCTGACGGAGGTACACGGTCTGGACCTCGTCGTCCTGGAACCGACCTAGGACGTCCTGGAGATCCTTCAGTGTCGACACGAGAGGCTTGACCGTATCCGACGGCCAGAGCCCGCCGAAGAGCTCGAGCAGATACCGCAGTTCCTTGCCGCGCTTGCGCAGATCGTGCAGCGCTTCGGGTGGCGCCTTGTCGTCGATCGCCGCGCCGCTGTTCACCATTGTCTTGTACACCGCTGCGATGCGGTGGCCCGCCACTTCGGCGATCGGCGTGCCCACCGTCGCCTGGCCTACGAAGGGCCCATCGAGGAAATCCCACCATGAAGCCCACGCCTTCTTGAAACGTGCGCCTTGCAGATAGCGTCGCATCCGCACGAACGCGGCGGCGCGGTGGCGTTCGAGCAAGTCGCGCAAGGGTGGAAGATCGATTGCCAGCGCGGGGGTAACGGTAGAGACCATTACCGGCCAAGCTTGCAACTGGACGTCAAGGTCGCGGGTCGAGCCGGTGATCTCCTGGATCCATCGCAGGTCGGCGCGTGCGCGTGCCGTTTCCTCGGGGGGGAGCACGTGCTTCATCTCCTTGAGCACCGAGCGGGTTCGGCGAACGGCCACGCGCAGGTCGTGGAGGAACTCGGGATCCACGTCGGCGAGAGTGCCGGGCAGGTTCGCTTCGACGGTGCGCGCGAGTCTGCGGCAGATGAGCGCGCTGGCATGGTCGGCCCGCATGCCTGGGTCGAGTTCAACGTCGACCTTGGACGACACGCCGCCCACCGGAACCCCCGCAGCGATCTTCGCCTCGTCAGCGAGAGGCGCCGCCGCCCGCCGGAGTCCGATCTTGCCGGTGAGCTCCTCCAACACCCGGCTGAAGGCGCGGCCGTAACCCAGCACCGCCACGACGTGCAGACGGCGCTCGAGCGCGACGCTGCCTCGCTTGGGCAGTACGACAGTTGGGTCTTCGATCGCGACTCGGGTGACCGTCTTGCCTTCGGCGTCGCACACGGCGAGGCGTCGCACCCGGCTACGCACTCGTACCTGGCCGATCAATGCCCGCTCGCCGACGACGGACTCGAGCCGGTCTCGCGAAGCTTCCTCTTCGACTTCTAAGGCCAACACGCGATCGGGCCGTGACGGCGACGCAATGACCGATCGTGTTGCTCCGGCCCGGTCCTCGAGGGTGAGCCGCACCGTGGGATCCTTTGCGGTCGACGGTGACCGCCAAAGCGTCAGGCCCGACCCGTCCACGCGTCCGTCGAAGGTATCCAAGTAGACGCGATCCGTCGAAGCGATCCCGTCGGCAACGACTTCGACATCGCGACCGAGCGCCTCGATGACCGCGTCGATGCCCACGTCGGATGGGAGAACGAACGAGACTGGGCCCTCGACCTGCGCCATGGCCGCATTCTCACAGGTGCCGCAGCGCCGCGATCATCTGATCGGCGAGAGCCCACCCAACCCCGACAGCATCGCGACGTCGCGTTCGTAGCTCAGCATGCCGGCGGCCGCCGCGGCCCGGACCCATCGCACTGCATCGACCTCGTGGTTGGGAGAGAAACGGCCTCCGCTGGCCTGCATCGCCCAGTACCGCACACGCTTGGGGCGGCCCTTGCGGTCGATGTATCGCACCTCGGGAAGTTCGGCGCCCACCTTGCAAATGAGGCCGGTCTCCTCTAGGACTTCGCGCAACGCGGCCGCAAGGTGGTCCTCGCCGGGCTGGAGCTTGCCCTTTGGGAACGACCAGTCGTCGTAGCGGGGCCGGTGGACGAGCAGCACCTCACGAGACCGGCTGACCGAGCGCCAGATCATGCCTCCGGCGGCCTCAATCACACCGTCTGGGTAACGCGATCGATCGAGCGGTGGCGGCATCCACGATCAAGGGTAACTAGCCCCGAGGCGAACAGTTCGACCGCGTTTCGAAGCAGCCGAATCCATTAGCCGAAGCGGCCATTCACGTACGCGTGAGTGCGCTCGTCCTGCGGGCTGTGGAACATCGCCTCGGTATCGCCGTATTCGACGATCACGCCCGGCGTGCTCGCCGCGGCGAGAAAGAACGCACACTGA
>JACCXE010000121.1 GCA_013697265.1 Actinomycetota bacterium
ACGCGGACGCGAGTGGCTTGTCGTCGAAAAACGCGAACGCCTTCGACATCCGCACACCCAGTTCGGACTCGACAATCCGTTCGACGTCAGCGAACCCGAACGGGGCCACGTTGTCTTGCAGCCGACCCAGCGCGACGAGGTATTCGGGCGGGAGTAGATCGGCCCGGGTCGACAGAAGCTGTCCCAGCTTCACGAAGGTCGGGCCCATGCTCTCAAGGTCGCGTGCGAGTTGCTCGGCGTCGTCTTTCGCATCGGGCTCGTCGGCGGCGCCGTCGAGCGCGGAGAGCCCCACGCGGGCGTGCTTGACGAGAAGCAGGCCAAGGTCCTTGTAGCGGCCCAGCCGCGCCGGGCTCAGCACGCGTTCACCTGCGCGACAGCCGCGTAGCAATTCTGCACAGAGCCTGCTTACCCACAAAAGACAATGGCCTGCCAACCTGCCAGACAAACGCCGACGAACGGGCTAGTTGCAGCCGTTGCCGCCGACTCCGGGCGGGTTCTTGATCGTCGGGTCGACAACCTCGATGTGCACGTGCGGCCATAAGGGCGCGGCGCCGTAGTCCTCCACCTGTGACTTGAACGGCAACCGCGTCGGGTGGGCGGCGAGCGGGGTGACGCCGGCCTCGACGTGCTGACCGGTGAGCACGACCAAGCCTGTGATGTGCAACACCTTCACTTCCCACCCGGGATGCCCGTCGGGCTCGATCACGGCATACGAGTCGGTGTACTTGCAATACAGCGTGTAGGTGCCGGCCCGTTTGACGGTGCCGGTCACCGGCACCCGCACCTCGCGGTCGGGTTCCGACACGATGTCGGCTGCCGTTCGCCCCGGTGTGTTGCGGTCGCGGGTGGGCATGTCGAGCCACGCACCGGCATCCGACATCACCTCGAGGTCTCGGGCACCGAGCCGGTTCGACTCGTGGAAGCCGACGCGCTCGACCCGCTGCGCCGGGTAGTTCAAGGTGACGTCGCCGCCCGCGGTCAGGAACGGCCGGAAGCCGGTCTCGAGAACGCGCCGACGTGCGGCCGGTGCGGTTGGAGCAGGCGTCGGGACGGCCGTGGTGGTTGTCGTGGTGGTCGGCGGCGTCGTTGTCGGGGCCGCCGACGTCGTAGTGATAATCGCGTGCAACGCCGCAGTCTTCTCGCCGCCAACGCGTTCTCCCGTGCAGGCAGCCGTCACCAAACTGAAGCAGAGCAACGCGGCCGCGACGCTGCACGGTGGTCGGAGCTGCCCCATGGATGCCGAGGGTACCGACGTCATGGGCGAACGCGGCCGCGCCGACGAATCTTTTGAAGAAGGTGGTTGACGACTCGAACGCCCGTTCGATACAATTTACGCAGTCCTCCACTTCCCCGTGTGAGTTCGCCGTCGCCTGGGAGGCACGGTGCTGGAAGTTCTTACCGAGATGCGTGCATCACTCGACGAGTTGTTGCGCGCGCTCGAACCGTCGAGATTGCCCACGCGCGACGCGGCTGCGGTGTTGAAGGCAGCGTCCGCCATCGAACGACGGGCCGCCATTATCAAGACGCTCGTCGCCGCCCGCGCCGCCGAGAGCGACGAGTGGGCGAACGCCGGTCATCGGTCCCCCGAGTCGTGGCTCGGCGCTGTGACCGGGTCCGGGTTCGGCGAGGCGGCGGCCACGTTGACCGCGTCCAACCGTCTCGACGATTTGCCCGGTGTTGGCGAGGCGGCGCGCAATGGCGAATTGTCCGGTCCGCAACTCCGCGAGCTCGGCGCGGCCGCCACCGAAGACAACGAGGAAGAGTTGCTCGACGCAGCCAAGAAAGGCAGCGTCGATCAGCTACGCAAGAAGTGTGCGCGTGCGAAGGCGGCGAAGCGAACCGATGACAACGAGCGCAGGCGGCGCGACCGCATCCACAACGAGCGCTACTTCAGGTCGTGGACCGACAGCGACGGCGCCTACCGATTTGAGGGCAAGGCCACGGCGGCGGCCGGTGCGCGAATCGAAGCCGCACTCGGCGTCGTGGCTGATCGCGTGTTCAAGGCGGCCTGGAAAGAGGGCCGGCGAGAACGGCTCGGCGCGTATCAACTCGACGCGCTGGTCGAACTGTTGACTACCGGCGGCGCCCGCAGCGTCACACAGGTCGTGATCCGGGTCGATGTGTCGAGGCTGGCGGGCGGTGAGGGTTCGTGTGAAACGTCTGCCGGGTCCGTTCCTGTCAACGACGCGATCGGGGCGATCCTCGCTGGCGCGTTCACGAAGATCGTGTTGCGCGATGGCGTCGACGTGACGAAGGTCAGCCACCACCGAAGACACCTTCCAGCGGAGGTGCGAACCGCGGTGATTGAACGGGACGGATACGGGTGCGTGCGTCCCGGATGTGGCGCTACGCAGCGACTGCAAACCCACCACTACAAGATCGACTTCGGCGACAACGGGCCGACCGCGTATTGGAACCTGGCCACGCTTTGCCGGCACGACCACGACCTGATCACGAACCATGGGCATCTGCTCGCAGGCGGGCCGGGCAACTGGCGCTGGATCGCACCGGCGCGGTCTGCGGCATGACCGTGCGCTGCGTGCCGGACTGCCATCATCTGCGCCAATGCGTATTGCTGTGATCTCGCCACCCTGGGCCCCCGTGCCTCCCGTGCTCTACGGCGGCATCGAGTTGGTCGTGGACCGGCTCGCGGTCGGTTTCCAAGACGCGGGCCATGAGGTGCTGCTATTCGCCACCGGCGATTCGACGTGCGCAGTTCCGACCCAGTTCGTGCTCGAGAAGTCCGAAGGCATGCGTATCGGCATGGCCGTGCCCGAACAGCGTCACGTACTGGCGGCGTATGAGGCGATTACGTCGTGGGGCGCCGACGTCGTGCACGACCACTCGATCATCGGTCCCTTCCACGCCGCCGATCGCTACCCCGACCTCCCCGTAGCGACCACGATCCACGGCCCGTTCAACGAAGAGCTGACCGACCTATACGAACGCCTGAATGCGAGCGACACGCCCATCATCGCCATCTCACGTGCGCAGGCCGCGAGCGCCCCTACCGTCACCTGCGAACGCGTCATCCATCACGGCATCGATGCCGAAGATTTCCCGGTCGGCGATGGCGGGGGCGGCTACTGCCTGTTCCTCGGTCGGATGTCGCCCGACAAGGGTCCGCACCGCGCCATCGCTGCCGCGAAAGCGGCCGGAGTGCCGCTGCTCATGGCGGCCAAGATGCGCGAGGCCTGGGAGCACGCGTACTTCAACGAGCTCGTGGCGCCCCATCTCGACGACAAGATCAGGTATTTGGGCGAGGTGCCCCACGAAGAGAAGCTGGCGCTGCTAGCGGGCGCAACCGCGTTGCTCAACCCGATCAGGTGGAACGAACCGTTCGGCCTCGTGATGATCGAAGCGCTGGCCTGCGGCACGCCGGTGCTGGCGTTCGCTGAAGGCGCGGCGCCCGAGATCGTGCGGGACGGCGAAACCGGGTTCCTGTGCGCCGATGAAGAGGCGATGGCAGCCGACATCGCCCGCGCTGGCGACCTCGATCGTGTCGCCTGCCGGGCCGCGGTCGAGACGTACTTCTCGACCAAGCGCATAGTCGACGAGCACATCGAGCTGTTCGAAAAGATGATCGGCGCCTAGCTGCATGAGGTCTGGGTCGTATCTCGATCATCTCGCCGTGGCGTCCGAGGCCTGGGGCGAGTTGTGGCCGCGCTACCGCGGCGAGTTGGGCGGCACGTGGGTGTCGGGCGACGAGGACGGTCCGGGGTTCGCTCCGGCCCAGGTTCGTTACGCGAACAACATGAAGATCGAGGTGCTGATGCCGCACCGACCCGAGCAAAACGACTTCCTGCGGCGGTTCCTCGATCGCCGCGGCCCCGGGCCCCATCACGTCACGTTCAAGGTGCCGAGCCTCACCGCCGCGATCGGCAATGTCGAAACCGCGGGTTACCGCCCGGTCGGCGTCGACCTGCGCGACCCGACGTGGCAAGAAGCCTTCATTCACCCGAAGGACGGTCCCGGAATCGTGGTGCAACTGGCCGAGGCGCCCGTCGAGTGGAGTTCGCCGCCGCCGTCGGCCTTTCCGCCGGCCAACGTCACGCCACCGGCATCGTTCGACTACATCGGCCTCGCCGTCGCGGATCTGGCCCGCGCAACCGAACTCTTTGTCGACCTGCTCGACGGCGAGCAGACGTCGGCTGGCCGCGACGACCTGTTCGCGGCTGACTACGTCGAACTGGGCTGGTCGAGCGGCGGACGCATTCGGCTGTTCACCGCTTCGCAATGGATCGCCGAAGGAGCAAACGGTGCGATGCACCACGCCGCGTTCACGGTGCCCGACGCGTCGGCGATCGCCGATGCCATGCCGCTCGACGACGGCCGCTTCGAGGTGGCACCCGAGAATAACTTCGGCGTGCGTCTTGTTCTCGCAACCGCCTAGTTAGGCGTTCGCCGCCGCGGTGCGCGCGCATCGCGCTGGAGGCGGTCGGCCACCCGTTGACGAAGCTCGCGCGCCACTTTGTATTGCTCGCCAGGCGCTGTCGGCGCCGTGATCCGCACCGTGGGCCCGTCGACGGCAGACAGGTTCTGCACGCCGAGTACCACCGGGGTGTCGATGAGGTGATCGGCCCACTCAGTGGCGAACCGGTCGACTTCGGCGTGAATCGACTTGAGGCTGCGGGCCACGTCACCGTCTTTGCCCAGAGGCACGTCGACCAGGGCCCGACTGAACTCCATCGACGCGTTGCCGACGCGGCGCACCTCACCGTTGGGCACGAACCACACCGTTCCGTCCGCGCCGCGCAGCCGCGTCGTGCGCAGGTTCAGTTCCTCGACCACCCCGACGGCGTCATTGCCGAGGTCGATCGTGTCGCCCACACCAAACTGGTCCTCTAAGAGAATGAACAGGCCGGCCAGGAAGTCCTTCACGAGGCTCTGGGCGCCGAAGCCGATGGCGACGCCGGCAATGCCCGCTCCCGCGATCAAGGGGGCGAGGTTGAGCCCCAGTTGTCCAAGCGCCATCAGCGCGGCGATAGCAAAGATGGCGAGACGCACCAGGCTGCTCATGACGTCGGCGACCGTGCCGCCCCGTTGCGATGCGCGCGGCGAAGCAGCCCGCACTGGCGACCGGCGTTGCGCGGTGCCGACCACGCGGCGGATCGCTCGGGTGGCCAGCCGACCGAGCACTACCGCGAGCACGAGGATGAGCACGATCTTCAGGGGCCGCACCAACAAGAACTCGCCCGTCGACGCTTGGAACCTCGACAGGCCGAGCTTGATGAGCAGTTCGTAGATGTAGCCGTGTGGATCGTTGTTCACGCGGCGCCGATGTTAGGAGGCGGCTTTGTCCTCGGACGCGATCAGCATGTCGATGCAGCCGTCGAGGCCGACGATCTCGATGTCGTCACGGCGCCGCTTTTCCCACTCGGCTCGGGTGAGCAGCAGCCGGATGAGCCGGTCGGGCTCGCCCCGGCGCAGCATCAGGTCCTCGCCGTTCTCCGCATAGCCAAGCGACCGCGACACGCCGTGAGACGGACCGTTGTCGTGCCAGGCCCCGCTGACGCAGCGAACGGCGCCGAGGCCTTCGAACAGCAGGTGGAGAATCGCGGCGCGCATTTCCTTGCCGATGCCGCGGCCGTGGAACTCGAGGCCGAGCCACGAACCGGTGCCGGCCACGCGGAGCTTGGCGAAGTCTTGGGCGTTGGCGTCTTGGACCCCGGCCAATTCGTCGTCGACGAACACGGCCATGGGCAGGTTCCAGCTATTGGCCGACAGATTGGCCCGCGAACCCCAGTAGTGCTTGAGCGCTTCACGCTCGAAGGCCGGCGACTCCTGGTCGGTCCACGCAATGCTGAAGGGCATAGATGCCGGATCGTGCACGCCCTTGCGGGCCAGGGCGGTCAATCCCATGAAGGCGGCCTCGTCCGGATACCGCAGTTCGATGCGGGGGGTACGGACCGAAAGTTGGAATAAGGGCCAATACGCGGCCGCGTCGTCAAGCTGTGCCATCCCTAATCGTGGCGCGCCACGGTGTTTTCGGGCACGTGATTTACGATGAGCGAATGCGCCGGTTCCTAGCTCTGGTTGCCGGCGCGCTCGCGTTTGTGGCCATGACCGGCCTCGGGTGGACCG
>JACCXE010000209.1 GCA_013697265.1 Actinomycetota bacterium
TCCCCGATCAACTGGAGCATCATCGAAGGGCGGGAGCGCTTCGCTCTACACATGTTCCTCATCGCGCCCGGCGTTGACGATGGCGACATCGTCGGTGTCAGGCTGTACGACATCAACCCCTGGGACGACTGCCGGACCGTGTATTACAAGACCGCCATAGCGGCCGCGGAGCTGATCGCCGAACATGTCCCAGCGGTCATCGGCGGAGAGCCCGGGATGCGGCAGCGCGGGGCCGCCTTCGCTTATCCCAAGCGCACACCGGCGGACGGCCACATCTCCTGGACGGACACTTCGGAAGCGATATGCCGGCTCGTGCGGGCTACGACCCGCCCCTATCCGGGCGCCTTCTCGACCCTCGACGGCGTGCCGGTGCGCATATGGCGTGCGCAGCCGTTCTCCCGCGACCTCTTTGGTGACTCTGCACCAGCTGATGTTTGTTTCATCACCGCGACCTCGCCGCGCGAGTTCGTCGTGCGCTCGCTCGACGGGACAGTGCTCGTGCGCGAGGCCGACACCGTCGCGAAACTCGAGGTAGGGGCGCGGCTCGGGTGAGCGGCATCTTGGCGGGGGAACCGTTTGGAAGGCAGCGCCTGGACCAGATGTACCGGGTCGCGAGCGAGCGCGGGTACCGCAGCGCAATCTTCGGGGAAGAGGACACGAGTGTCACACCATGGATCCTGTGGCGACACGATGTGGATCTGGAGTTGGCGGCAGTGCGTCCCATGGCGGAGTTAGAGGCGGGACTAGGCGTGCGCTCCACCTATTTCTTTATGACCGCGAGTTGGTTCTACAACCTGCTTTCGCAGGAAGGCCGCTCGACCGTTCGCCATGTGCTCGACCACGGCCACGCCGTCGGTTTGCACTGCGATCTGGCCATCGCTCGCGACGGCTCCCTCGCAGACGCCGACATCGTGCGCCGGGTCGAGCGCGACTTCGATTTGCTGGAAACCGCCTACCCGAGGATGTTTCAGCGCCTCGTGTCGTTCCATAACCCTGCGGATGCCGTGTTGCAGCGAGAGTTCGAAAGTTTCTATAGCACCTACCAGCCGAAGTTCTTCTCGGACGTGAAATACCTTTCGGACTCAAATCGTGTCTGGCGTGAGGGCCCTCCCGAGCAATGGTTCGACCCCCGTCGCCACCCACGGATTTCGATTCTGCTGCATCCGGAGCTCTGGGCGTATCCTGGCGCTGACATGCCAGAGGGTATGCGGGGCTATCTCGCGGAGCGGGAGACGAAAACGCGAGCGATGCTCGAGCACGATCAGATTCCGCTGTCGCCAACGGCACCGGCGGCTGAACGATGAGGCGCGAAGCGGCGGTAACGCCTGCTGACCTGGACGCGATGATGCCAGCCATAAGAGAGGCGTTGCAGGGGTACCCGTATGACAAGTTCTACAGCTATCCGGCGCGTCGCGGCGAGGCAGGCCGCCCCGGCTGGGTGAGGCATTTCGTGTCGCGGCTCGAAGAGATTGCCGACGATTCGCAGTGGCGGATGTTCGGCAATGTCACGTCGGCCGGCCCGTTGCTGCTCGCGGCACGGACGGCGCGCTGGGACCGTGAGCATCTGGGCTTCCCGCTATCGACGATATCCGTGCTATTGGCACCCGACGAGCCGGACCTACGGACGAGAACGAACGCCTTGCTCCGTGAATGCCTGTCACACCTCGTAGAAGCAGGCGTCAAGTTCGCGTCGGCCCGGATAACCGGTGATCACCTCGACGTGGCGCACGCTTTCGAGGACGCGGGATTCCGCTATATCGAGACGGTAGTTTGGCCGGTTGCCTCTACCGAAAACACTGCCCACCCGGCGGACGCCCGTGTGCGCCTTCTCGAGGATCGCGACATCGAGCTGGCAGCAAATCTCGCGGCGAGGCATTCGTACCCCCGCACTCGCTTTTATAGCGACGGACGGTTTGCGAAGCAACAGATTGGCCAGATGTACGCAGGATGGGTCAAGACCGCGTGGCACGCCGGCGACCCGGTTCTGGTGGTCGAGTCCGACGGTATCCCAGCGGGAGTGTTTACATGTCGGATGGACAGCCAGCTGTCGGCCGACTTGGGTGTTATGTACGGTCGGATGGGTATCTTGGCCGTCGACGCCGAACAGCGAGGCAAGGGTCTGGGTAAGGCGTTATTCCACGGATGTGTGTGTGTACTGCACAAACTCGGGGCGCAATACGTCGACTCCGGTTACTCGACAAAGAATCACGTTTCGGCGCGACTGCACGCGCGGGAAGGATTCGACTCTAAGTACGAGGAAACGACATTCCATCTGTGGCTATGAGTGTCCTGGAGAAGTGTCTCGACAGGAATATGTGTGAACGTCGCACGCGCTAGCCATATCGCGGTGCGCCCGGCCGACCTGTTGCTAACCATCGTCGCGACCCTCGTCGGCCTGGCACTCCTAATCGCACGCGGAGTTCTGCGCCGTGGGCGACCGCCGCGCGTCGAGGGTCCGCGTTTACTGGCCATTGACTCCATTTACTCAGTGCATCTCCTCCGTGCGCGACAAGCCGAGCACTTCGTGACGCACCGTGACCTGGACGGATATTTCGAGCATGTGTGGAGCGTGCATCCACTAGTTGGCGCACACCCAGGAACCCCCGCAGATGCGCTTGGCGGGCCGCCCTCGATAACTGTCTTGAGCGCGACGCACACCATGATCGAGGGAAAAACGCAGCGCTTCAGCGGCTTGTCACGGCTCCCCTACTTCAACTTCGCGATCGCGCAGGTCCAGCTCGTGCTCATGCTCGACCGGATCGTTCACCGCGAGGGCATCGGCGTGGTGCGCGGCGATCCCTACTACAACGGGTTGATCGCCCTTCTGCTGGGCGCATTACACCGTCGGCCCGTGGACGTGCGCGTCTTCGGCAATCAGGACCTTATCTATGAGACCGTTGGAGCGCTCGCCTACCCCCGGCTGTTTCGCTTGAGGTCTGTCGAACAAAGGGTCGCGCGTTTCACGCTCTCGCATGCGGACGCGGTTGTAGTCGCAAGTGCGGACAATCGACAGTTCGCAGTGCAGAATGGCGCACGTGACGATTGTCTGACATTCATTGCAAACAGCAACATGGTGAGCCCGATGCACCTGGCCGAGCCAATCATGCGGGAGCGCCTACCGGACGAATTTGGGTTGGGCGACCGTCCAGTGGTCATGAGTGTTTGCCGCCTGGAGCCCCTTAAACGCCCGGACGACATCGTCCGCAGTGTGGCGGCGGCTCAGCGTCATCACAGCGGCATTGCAGCAGTGATTGTGGGGGAAGGCTCAATGCGCGGGGAACTAACCGCCCTGTGTGACGAACTGGGCGTCGAGGACAGCGTCGTCCTCGCGGGTGAGCGAGACCAGCGGTGGATCGCCTCGATGATGACACGGGCTGACGTCATCGCCGTGCCGCTCGCCGGGCTCGCACTTGTGGAGGCGGCGCTTAGCGGAACGCCGATCGTGGCGTACGATGTGGAGTGGCACTCGGAGTTGATCCGTCCAGGCCGCGAGGGCCTGCTGGTTCCCTACCGCGACACGGATGCAATGGCGGCTGCGATCTGGGAGCTCGTAGCCGACCGCGAGCGGGCGGCGGGGCTGGCGGCGGCCGCACGCGTTCGTGCTCTTGAGGTCATGCAGCCAGACAAGATCCTCGCCGACGAACGCGCATTGGCGGCCAAGCTACTAGCGATCGCTGCAACTCCACGAGGGCGAGGAGGGCAGGGTGCGAAATCGTAGCTCACCACCGGCCTAGCGGTGCTTTCGTTTTAGTCCACGTGGCCGGATACGCCAGAGCGTGGCGGCGGCGACGTCGCGCAAGCGGCCCGCGTCTGACCGAGCCGGCAAAACTCTCGCAGGGCGACGCCGCGCTTCCTGTAGGCACGTCCGCACATGACGACGCCCGCCGCCGGCGCGATGACGGACCCAATCGCCGCTCCGACTGCGCCGAGCGAAGGGATGAGTGCGAGATCGGCGGCCATCATGGTCGCCAGCTTCACTGCGAAGGACCAGAACAGCAGGTCGGGATCGCCTCGCGCGGCCAAGGCGCGGCTAAGCAGGGCGAATTCAAGGGATCACTGCAACGGCTCGGTTGGTCAACCACGGTGGTTGACCCGATCGAGGAGGTTGCAGGTGCCCAAGAGAATCAGTCCAGAGCTTGAGCGTGAGGTCAGACGTCTGGCCGCGAAGGGTCACAGCTTGCGCGAGATCGGCCGTCTGGTCCATCGGTCGAAGCATGCGGTGAGTAACGCGTTGGTGCGGGAGCCGAGCGTCGTTCCGGTCGTATGGAACCCTTCGCCGGCACGCTTGTCGTTGGCCGAGCGGGAGGAGATTCGTGTCGGTCTGGAACGCGACGATTCCTTCACGGCGATCGCAGCGGGGATCGGCCGAGCGGTGTCGACGGTGTCGCGCGAGGTGGCGGCCAACGGCGGCCGGGTGGGCTATCAGGGCTGGCAAGCCCACCAGCAAGCCGGGTGCCGCGCCCGTCGCCCGAAGACCGCGAAGCTCGCCCATCCGCCGCTCGTGAGCCAGGTGACGGATCTGTTGGAGCAGTGGTGGTCGCCGGAAGAGATCAGTCTGTGGTTGCGGATCGAGTTCCCGCACGATCCGATGATGTGGGTGAGCCACGAGACGATCTATCAGTCCTTGTTCGTGCAAGGACGCGGCGAACTGCGCCGCGAGCTGCATCGTTGCCTGAGGACCGGTCGAGCCCAGCGCCGACCCCGCAGCCGAATCGAGAACCGAGGTCGCATCCCGGGCATGGTCAACATCAGCGAACGCCCGCCCGAGGTCGAGGACCGAGCCGTGCCGGGACATTGGGAAGGCGACCTCATCATTGGCAAGAACAACCGTTCCGCGGTCGGAACGCTCGTGGAGCGAACCACCCGCTACGTGATGTTGCTTCATCTGCCCGACGGTCGCGAAGCCGAGAAGGTCAACGACGCGATGAAAGCGGCGATCACGGCCATGCCTGCCGAGCTGTTCCGCACCCTGACCTGGGATCAAGGCCGAGAGATGGCCAGCCACGCGCAGCTCAGCATCGACACGGGTATCGCCGTCTACTTCTGCGATCCGCACAGCCCCTGGCAACGCGGGTCGAACGAGAACACCAACGGACTGCTCCGCCAATACATGCCCAAAGGCAGCGACCTGTCCGTTTACAGCGCCGAAGATCTCGAGGGCTTCGCCCGCAGCCTCAACAACCGTCCACGCAAGACCCTCGGAATGATGAAACCATCAGAGAAGCTCGCCGAGCTTTTGCGCTGACTGTTTGAATTCGCCGATCCTTGCTAACTACTCCCAGCGGAAGTAGCGCGCTGCGAGGAACGTGGCGCCCGCGGCCCACACCACCAGCACAATCCACGCGCCGCTTCCCGTCGGCCTTCCTGTCGCCGCCGCGTGCAGGATGCGGGCCAGCGCCTCGCTCGGCAGCAGACGCGAAACGGCACGCATGGCTCCGGGCAGCTTCGACACGGGGATGACCA
>JACCXE010000234.1 GCA_013697265.1 Actinomycetota bacterium
CGCCGCGCACGCGGCCGCTAGCCCGTTGGCGAGTTCGTGCGGGAAGGGTCGCGCCATGGCCGAGATTGCGCCGAGGTCTTGGCCCTGCGGACCAACCAAGCGGCCATCCGCCATGCGCGCATCGCCGGCGTCGAGGCCGAAAGAAACCGTGCGAGCGGCGATACCGGTCGACGCCGCCATCACCACCGGATCTTCTGCGTTGACAACAGCGACGTCGGCCTCGGTTTGGTTCCGCCAAATCCGCGCCTTGCTCGCCACGTAGTGCTCGACGTCTCCGTGCCAGTCGAGGTGGTCGGACGTGAGGTTCGTCCACACCGCGACGCGGGGGTGGAAGGCCTCGGTGTCTGCCAGCTGGAAGCTCGAGACTTCGACCACGTAGAACTCGGCCGGCTCGTTCATGGCATCCAGAATCGGGTAACCGACGTTGCCCGCTTCGATCGCCGTGCTCCCGTCGGCGATCAGCATCTCGGTCACCAAGCGGGTAACGGTGCTTTTGCCGTTCGTGCCGGTTACCGCCACGATCGCCGCGTCGGTGCGGGACGCCGCGAGCTCGACGTCGCCGATGAGCCGGACGCCCCTTGCGGCCGCCGCAGCCCGTAGGGGGTGGGTTCGGGGGAAGCCGGGACTGACGACAACCTCGTCGACATCGCCGAGCACGGCGTTTATGAACGCCGCGCTGGATCCGACAGACTCGAGGTTCAGTTCGTCGGCCATGCGGCGAGCCGTGTCCTCGTTGTCGTCGAAACCGATCACCTCGGCCCCGTCAGCGTGCGCGACGCGCGCGACCGACGCGCCAGTGCGGGCCAAACCCGCCACCAAATACTTCATCAGTCAATGCCGCCGCGGGCGATGAAGGTTGCGTAGAAGATGCCGAGCGCGAGAGCGGTGCACATCGCCGAGAAGATCCAGAAGCGAACCGTGATCGTGGTTTCTTCCCACCCGCTCATCTCGAAGTGATGGTGGATCGGTGCCATCTTGAAGATTCGCTTCTTGGTGAGCTTGTAGCCGGTCACTTGGAGCATCACCGACAGCGTCTGGATTACGTACAGCGCTCCGGCGATAGCGAGCAGTAGCTGCGTGCTCATGACCAACGCGAGCGCTGCTAGGCCCGCGCCTATTCCAAGCGCGCCTACGTCACCCATGATGATTTTCGCCGGCGCGGCGTTCCACCAAAGGAAGCCGGTGCAGGCGCCCATCATCGCGGCGGCAACAAGAGCGAGATCGAGCGCCTGCGGGATTTGATAGGCGTCGACGTGGCGAAACTCCCAGAAGCCGATCACGACAAACGCCGAGAAACAGAGCGCGGCCGAACCGGCGGCGAGCCCGTCGAGGCCGTCGCTCAAGTTCACACCGTTCGTGGTGCCCGCGATCATGAACACCGCGAGCGCGACCCAGCCGATCCGCCCCAACCCGATGCCGGGCCGGTCGAAGCTCGTGAACGACAGCGTCGTGTGGACGTCGGCCAGCCGGATCGCGAGCGCCGCAAAGGCGACCGCCACGATGAGCAGACCAACCATCTTCGTGCGGGCCCGCAGCCCGAGGTTGCGTTGGGAGCGCACCTTGATGAGGTCGTCGAGGAAACCAACGAAGCCAGCGCCGATGACGAGGCCGATCGTGAGCAGCCCGCCCCACGTGAAGATCGTGCCGCCGCGGAGGTGGGCCACGGCGTAGCCGAGCGCGGCACCACCCACGATCATCAGGCCGCCCATCGTTGGCGTGCCCGACTTCTTCTGATGGGTCTCGCCCAGGTCAGAGTGAATGGGCTGGCCGATACCCCGCAGCGCGAGCGCGCGGATGAGCAGGGGCATGCCGAACAACGGCACCGCCAATGAAACAGCCCCAGCGATCAGCAGTGCGATCACGTGGCGGGCCCGCCATACCCCATGGACGCGAGGACACCCCGAGCCACGTCGCGATCGTCGAAGGGGAACACTTCGTCGCCGATCGTCTGCGTGGTCTCATGGCCTTTCCCCGCGATCAGCACGAGGTCGCCCGGCGAGGCAGATTCGACCCCAAGGCGGATAGCAGCCGTGCGATCAGGATCGATAGTGACACCCGAGGGGTCGCGCAGGCCGGTTCGCATCTCCTCCAGAATCGCACGTGGATCCTCGTGCCTCGGGTTATCCGAGGTGAGAATCACGCGGTCGGCCAGTTGTTCGGCGATCGCAGCCATCAACGGACGCTTGGTTCTATCGCGTTCCCCGCCGGCGCCGAACACGATCGTGACCTGGCCGTCCACGCCTATCGCGCCCCGGGCCGCCCGCAACGCCACCTCGACGCCATCGGGGGTGTGGGCGTAGTCGACGACCACGCTGAAGGGCTGCCCGGCGTCGACGTATTCGAAGCGGCCGTCCACCGATTGCAGCGCCCCGAGCCCGTCGAGCACCTGCTGGGGGTTCAAGCCCAGTACCTCACCGATGGTCGCCGCCACCACCGCGTTGGCCCAGTTGTGCCGGCCGGCCAGATGCAGCGTTCCCTGCGCCCCGTGCCAGCGCACCGTGGCCTGCGGGCCTTCGACCCCGTCAGTCACCAAGTCGCGGACCGAACATCGCGCTACGTCGAGGCCCGCGTCGGCGGCCAACCCCGCGAGACGACCACCCCACTCGTCGTCTACACAGATAACCGCAGTACGCGCCTTGTCGGCAGTAAAAAGGCGCGCTTTCGCCGCGAAGTAGTCCTCCATCGTGCCGTGCAGGTCGAGGTGGTCCCGGCTGAGATTCGTGAACGCAGCGACGTCGTAGGTAATGGCGTCGACCCGGGCCATCGTGAGCGCGTGCGACGACACCTCCATCGCTACGGCCGCGAAACCATCGTCGCGAAACGCAGCGAGCATCGCCTGCAGGTCCGGCGAGTCGGGTGTGGTCGGCGGAATACCAGGCGCATGAGCGGTCAGCGTGCCGATGATCGCGGTGCGAATCGCGTTCGTGTCGAGCATGGCCTGGACCATCGCCACTGTTGTGGTCTTGCCGTTCGTGCCGGTGATGCCCACCATGCGCATCGCTTGGGCCGGGAACCCGTGGAACGTCGCGGCCGCGATCGCCATGGCCGCGCGCGGGTCGTCCACCAGAACTTGGGCGACGTCAAGGGGCAGCTCGCGTTGGCACAGCAGCGCGGTGGCGCCCGCAGCTACGGCACCAGCGGCGAAGTCGTGGCCGTCGGTCGTCGAGCCCGGCACGCAGCAGAAAAGCGCGCCGGGTCGAACCCGGCGCGAATCGTGGGTGACGTCGGCGATGTCAGGGTCGTCGAGCAGTCCGGTCCGAGCGGCTGAACGCAGCCCGGCGGTTACCTCTTTGAGCAGCACGGCACCGCCGCGGTGCTTGCGGTCGTTGACGAAGCCGGAACGTCGCCGTCGCCGCGGACCACCTGCTGGTTCACCGAGTTAGAGGGCGGCGTGACTGCCATCGCGGTTAACGACGGCGGCACCCGCAGTTCACGCAGCGCGGCGCGAGCGAGATCCGAGAACACCGGCGCAGCGACGAGGCCCCCGAAGATGGGCGTGGGCTCGTCGAGCATCACCATGGCGGTGATCGCAGGTCGGTCCGCGGGCGCGAAACCGGCGAAGCTGGACACGTATGCGCCATCGATGTAGCCGGTGCCCCCGGGAGCGGGCTTGCGCGCCGTGCCTGTCTTACCGGCGACGCGATAACCCGGGATCTGCGCCAGCGTTCCCGTTCCGGACTTAACCACCTCTTCAAGCATGGCGGTTACCGCGCTCGCGGTGGAGTCCGACACGGCACGACGGGTATGGGCCGCGTCAGCAGGGTGCTCGGCCCCGCTGCCGTCGATCGTGGCCCGAACAAGGCGCGGCGAAACGTACTTGCCCCCATTGGCAACTGCGTTGTACGCCGCAAGCATCTGCAGGGCCGACACCGACACGCCCTG
>JACCXE010000270.1 GCA_013697265.1 Actinomycetota bacterium
CCCAGCCGCATGGTGCCGCCCATGTCGACCACCTCGAGCTGTTCGTCCATAAGGTCGATAACCGGATACGGCGTCGACGGGTCGACCTCGCGTGAATGGGCGCCGTTCATGCCGACCACATTGCGGGCGTACTCGATCACCATCATCTGCAGGCCGAGGCACAGACCGAGACACGGAATGTCGCGCTCGCGGGCGATGTTGGCCGCTGTGATCTTGCCTTCGAGGCCGCGCTTGCCGAAGCCGCCCGGGATCACGATGCCGTCGAGTTCGACGAGTCGCTCTTCGGCCAACAGGCCCGAAAGCTCTTCGGCCTGGATCCATTCGATCTCGACCTTGGCGCCAACGGCGTAGCCCGCGTGACGCAGCGACTCGACGACAGACAGGTACGCGTCGGGCAGCGAGTACTTCGCGATCAGGCCGATGCGCACCGGCTTCGTCGCGTTTTCCACCCGGTTGACCAGGACGTTCCAACCGCGCAGGTCAGGCAGCGGCGTCTCGAAGCGCAGCAGGCGGCAGACGTAGTCGTCGAGGCCTTCCTCGTGGAGCGCCAACGGGATCTGGTAGAGCGAACGGGCGTCGATCGCGCTGGCGACCGCCTCGAGCGGCACGTCGCACAGATCAGAGATCTTGCGCTTCAAGCCATCGGGAATCGGTCGGTCGCTGCGCAGCACGATGACGTCGGGCTGGATACCGCGGCTGCGCAACTCGGTGACCGAGTGCTGGGTTGGCTTCGTCTTCTGCTCACCGGAGGGACCGAGGAACGGTACGAGTGTGACGTGCAGATACAGCACGTTGTCGCGCCCGACGTCCTTGCGGAACTGCCGGATCGCTTCGAGGAACGGCAAAATTTCGATGTCGCCAACCGTGCCGCCGACCTCGGTGATGACCACGTCGATGTCGTCGTTGGCCAGGCGCCGGATGCGGTTCTTGATCTCGTCGGTGATGTGCGGGATGACTTGGACCGTCTTGCCAAGAAACGCTCCGCGGCGTTCGTTGGCGATAACCGACGAGTAGATCGAGCCGGTGGTGGCGTTCGAGCTCTGTTGCAGCGCCTCGTCGATGAACCGTTCGTAGTGCCCGAGGTCGAGGTCGGTTTCGCCTCCGTCGTCGGTTACGAACACTTCGCCGTGCTCGTCCGGGTTCATGGTGCCCGGATCGATATTGAGGTACGGGTCGAGCTTTTGCATCGTGACCCGCAAGCCTCTGGCTTTGAGGAGCCGCCCGAGCGAGGCGGCTGTGAGGCCCTTACCTAGCGAACTTGAAACGCCGCCCGTAACAAAGATGTGCTTGGCCACGGGAGGCCACCTTAGGTCAGAGGGTCGAAGGACAGGTGCACCGTGGCGTCGCGGTCCGTTATGCGTACCAGCGCACGCGTGAGGCGGGTGTCCACGTCCACGACGCGATGGTCGTCGGGCAGCGCTCGCAGCGCCCGGCGTTCGGACGTCGTGGCGTTCAGTGCGACGAGTCCGTGGGCGGCGCCGCCGCTCTCGAGGACCGCGGCGCCGTCGGGTCCGACCACGTAGGGGCCGCCGGAAAACCCGTCGCCGGCTTTGGTTGCGGGGCCGAGCCCCGCTGGCCGCGTGTAGAAGGCGGCGTCGGCGAGAAACCCGATGGTTTGGTCGTCCAGGAAGATCGGGTTCTCCTCCTCGACCGGGGTTGCAAACACTCGCGTTTTCCCCGATTGCAGATCGACCAACGCCACATCGGTGTGCCGGGCGCCCCCGACTGCGTCGCGCGTCACCGCGATCACCGCGGCCTGCGTCCCGCGCGAGTTCACGGCGAGACCGAGCCCGTTGCCGAACTCGACCGACTGGGTGAGCTTGGCCACGCCGACCACGGTGCCGGTCATGTCGATCGCGTCGATCTCACCAGTCGGTATAGGACCCTCGACGATCACCACTCGCCCGCCGTCGGGCATCCAGGCGACGTCGACGACGTTGCTGCCCGCACTCATCACCCGTCGACCATCGCGACTGCGCACTACGGTCACGACACCGTTCTCTACGAGTGCGACTCTTGACGCATCGGGTGACAAGCGGATCTTCGTGGAGGTCGACACCGCCACCGCGCTCAACCCGCTCCCGAAGCCGGGCGTGCTGCCAATGGGCTCGTCCTCGCTCGTCAACTTGGCGAAGGCGTAGGCCACGAGCAACAGCACGGCCAGCAGCACCACCGCAGCGCGCAGCGTTCTCACTTCTTGCGCCCAAGGCGATCGAGGACGCGCAGGGGCGGCGTACGATCGATCAGCGCGCTAAAGCTCACGAGTTCACCGGCGATGTTTATGGCGACGGCAATCCCGGCCGCGATCACGAGCGACGTGGTTGAATTCGCGCAGGCTCGCACCGCGGCGACCCCCACGACGGCACCGAGCGCGTTCGCTCCGGCGTCGCCGAGCATGAGTCGCTCGCGTAACTCGGCCGGCAGCAACCCGAGTGCGGCTGCGAAGAACCAGGCGGGCGCCCCGTTAATCGCCTGCTTGGCCCCCGCGACCAAAGCAAGCGCGACCAACACCAAGCCAGCCACTTTCGTGGCCCGTCCCGGCGCGAGATCAAAGAGATTTCCGACGTTGGCCGCGCCGGCGATCACAACCACCACCAACAGCCGGCGCCAGCCGCCACTGGCATAGAACGGTGCGACCGCACCGGCGATCGCCAGGCCCACCAGCAACTTGGTGGCGCCCGAGGTCAGCTGGCCCCGCAGCGCAGCGGTGACGTGGCCCCGCAGGCCGCGGGCCGAGTGGGTGCCGACCACATCGTCGAAGAGCCCGACGGCCGCAAAACCGGCTACGGCAATCATTCCCGCCGCGGGCACACGCTGGGGATGAGCGGAGACGAACAGGCAACTCACGATCAGGAACGCGAACACCGCGATGATGCCACCCGCGGTCGGAACCGGGTTCCCGCGGTGGTTCATGCGCTGCAGCGGCGCGACATCGAGCGTGCGCCGCAGCGCAGCGGCAAGCGCCAACGACGTCACCAGCGCGAGCGCCGACCACCACCAGTCCATCCCTGCATCTTCACCCGTCCTCCGTATGATCGGCGGCATTCCAAGGCGACGTTCGAGATTGTCGGGGCGTACCCGCCTAGCGCTGCAGCTCGCGTTCGTAGGCGTCGGCCTGGCCTTTGTGGTGCGCGCCGTGCTCCAGGGCATCGACGCGGGTTCCTTCTCCGACGTGCAATGGATGTGGCTGCTTGTCGGTTTCGGCGCCGCCGCCATCGCGATGACGTTGATCGCCGCGCGGTGGTCGACCGCGGTCACCCTCGTGGGTGGAGACCTACCGGTGTCCGACGCGGTGCCGCTCTATTTCCAGGGCGAAATCGGCAAGTACATACCCGGAGCGGTGTGGGCCGTCGTCGGGCGCGCCGAACTGGCTCGACGCGCCGGAATGGCCCGGTCGGGCGCCTACGCGTCGGTCGCCAGTTCGCTCGCCGCGACGTATCTCGCCGGCGCACTCGCCGCAGTACTGCTGCTGCCCTTCGCGGCCGGGGCACGCGGGGCGGCTGCGGTATTCGGCGTCGCCGCGTTCCTGATCGTCGGCGTCGTCGCACTGCACCCAGCGATAGTCGGCCGCGTCGTTCGCCTCGGCGAGCGGGTGAGCCGACGCGACTTCGACCTGACGATTCCGTCGTGGCGTCAAGCGGTCGCGCTGGTGGTGGGTTATCTGCCCGGCTGGCTCGCGATCAGCGCCTCGCACTGGTTCTGCGTGCGGGCCCTTGGCATCTCTGCTCCCTTCACCCATGTCGCGTTCGCGGCTGCCGTGTCCTGGTGCGCGGGATTCCTCGCCATCCCTGCGCCCGGCGGCATCGGGGTACGCGAGTCGGTATTCGTGCTCACGAGCGGTCTGGCCCATCAAGACGCCGCCGCTGCGGCCCTTCTTGCCCGCGTCACATTCGTGGTGGCAGACGGGGCCGGTGCCGCGCTCAGTGCACTGTGGATGACTCGTCGGCCCGCTAGGTGACGTGCGACACTCGGATACGTGAGCCCTACCGCTGAAGCGCCGTATGTCTCGGTCGTCTTGCCTGTCCACAACGAGGCTGAGTGTCTCGAAGAGGAGATAACGCGTATCCGCGACGGCCTCGACGCGTCTCCCTACTCATGGGAAATGGTGTTGGTGGACGACGCTTCCACCGACGACTCGCCCGCCATTGCCGACAAGTTCCCGTGGATCCGCCGGATCACGTTCCCGACCAACCGGGGCTCGGGCGCGGCCCGCCGGGTTGGCTCGGCTGCCGCGCTAGGCGAGGTTGTCGTGTGGACCGACGCCGACATGACCTATCCCAACAACGAAATCGGCGATCTCGTGGCCGCGCTGGGCGACGCCGACCAGGTTGTCGGCGCCCGCGTGTCTGAGAAGGGCACGCTGCGGCTTTTGCGGGCGCCAACCAAGTGGGCAATCAAGAAGTTCGCCAGCGTGCTGACCAAGAGCGACATTCCCGATCTCAACACCGGCTTCCGCGCCTTCCGTCGCGAAGCCGCGTTGCCCTATCTGCCGCTGCTGCCCAACGGTTTCTCGCACGTCACCACCATCACGCTCACGATGCTCATGGACGGCAAGCGGGTGATCTTCACGCCGATCGAATACGCGTCGAGGACGGGTCGCTCGAAGTTCCATCCGATCCGCGACACCTACGGGTACATCATGCAGGTGCTGCGCATGGTCACGTTCTTCAACCCTCTTACCGTGTTCATGCCCGTGGGCCTCACGCTGCTCGGCATAGGCGGGCTCAAGTTGATCTACGACATCGTCGATCACCCGCTGCGCGTCGCGATCAACACGATGCTGTTGTTGTTCGCCGGTTTCCAGATCGTGGTGCTCGCGCTACTCGCCGACCTCGTGGTGTCGCGCACGCGGCACGGCTCGGACGGATGACTGTCCCCACCGGCAATCTCGTTCACAAAGAGGCGATTAAGAACCCGATCGAACGCCGGATGGTCGACGGGTTCAGCGCCGCGTTGCAGCGAGCCCTGCCCGCCACCGCGTCGCGGGTGCTCGAGGTCGGCTGCGGCGAGGGCCGTCAACTCACCGCGGTCGGCGACCGTTTCCCGAACGCGGCGCTGGTCGGGCTCGACTTGCCCGACGTCGAGTTGGAAGACGCGTGGAGCGCGGTGCCCTTGCAGATGGTGCAGGCCTCCGCGTTGGACCTTCCGTTTGCCGACAACACCTTCGACCTTGTCCTCGCCATCGAGGTGCTCGAGCATCTACCTGACCC
>JACCXE010000448.1 GCA_013697265.1 Actinomycetota bacterium
CCACGGGTTCATCACGCCGCAGACGAGTGGGGTTGTCCGGCTGCCCCGTGACGTGCGCGAGCGCCTGATGCTTTCGCGTTCGGGGGTACAGCTTGAGGTGACCGAGCGCCCTGACGGCGTAATCGAGTTGCGCGGGGTTGTGCCGGTGCCCGCGGACCAGCAGTGGTTCTGGACTGAGCGCTGGCAGGCGATGGAACGCGAGGCCGACGCCGACATTGCCGCGGGGCGCGTCGTCGGGGCGGATAGCGCCGAGGAGATGCTTCGCCTACTCGACAAGTGAAGCTCGAGTTCACTGCGTCCGCGCAACGAGACCGGAAGCGACTCAAGAAGCACCAGCGTCAGTTCGACGACGCGTTCATCGGCTTCGTCGCGGCCGCCGAGGCGTTCCGAAACTCAGGCACGCCGTTCCCCGGAAAGTTCCGAGTGAAGGCAGTGGAGGCAGCGAGGGGTGTCTTCGAATTCACCTGGAGCTTCGCGGGCCCCGATGGAAGGGCGACCTTCGAGTGGGATGTCGTCGTAGACCGCGGCACGAAACCGCCGACCCGAGAGCCGCTGTTGCGGATCCGCCGCATCGGCGACCACGGAGTCTTCGCCAACCCGTGACGGCCGAGATGAAGCTGTGACACCCCGTGTGTACTGTGCGAAACGCAGCTCTTCCCCGTCTCCGAAACCGCCTTCTTTGGACGGGGTTATGCACACCTATACGCCGCTACAAGCGCCGGGCGATCCGCTCCCGGACATCACCGACTACCGCTTCCACGATGCGCTCGACGTCGCCGACTACGCCCGTCGTAACCGTCAGATCGGGTGGCAGACCTGGCCCGATATTTGGCACCTCGACGACGACGGGCTCATGCGTTGTGCGTCGCGATGCTCGAGCCTCGACGGCATTCGCTGGTGGGCGGAGGAGGCGTACTTTCTTCGGCGGACTCGGGAGGCCAGTCTGGAGACGGGGACGTGTCCGACTCGGTGGGTGATCGTGGAGTCCCGCGTCGTTTTCGACGGCGACGTGATGCACGAGGGTGATGTTGTGGCGTATCACGCGGTGCGCCGTGAGCTCGCGGCTCTCGGGGTCACGCTGCTCGACGCGGTCATCTTCGACGACAAGTGCCATTGGTGGTCGATGCACGAACTCACGACGGGAACCACGCGGTGGTGACGAGCCGTACAAGGCAGATAGACGGGCAGCCCTCTACACCTCGTGGGGAGATTCCGTGGGTGATCTGCGCTTGTCGGCCGGGGTTCAGATAAAAATGTGCCCAGGCATGATAACGTTTTCATGTCCAAGCTGAGACGCGGTGGTTTCATCTTCGTGTCCTGGATCGGCGATCACAGTCCGAAGCACGTCCACGTCTACCGCGACGGTCAGTTGATCGTGAAGTGGGACCTGGAGAACAACGCCGCGATGCAAGGAGCCGCCGACCGTCGGCTGCGGCGCCTCATCGACGACCTGCACAAGGAGGGCCTGTTGTGAAGATCACGAGTGTGAGCAGTGACAACCGGCGGCGCCGGTTCGATGTGTCGACGCGACGTGGTCGCTTCGGTTTTCCGTACGCGAAGAGCGATCCAACGCCGTCCAGTGCCGATCCGATTGTCGAGCTCCTCGTCGACCCGGAGCTCGGGCGCGAGGGGTTCACGTACCGGCTCGCGTCGGGTGTGGAGGGCAGCGTTCATGTTGACTCTGTCCTCGAGTACAACGAAGAACCGGGGTACATGGCTGACCTCGCGCTGTACCGATTGAGCCGCGAGGCGGCGAAACGGTTCGAAGAGTCGACGCTGGGTGTGCGAGAGCTGGCGGCGGTACTGCATACCTCGCCGGCGCAGTTGTATCGGCTTGTCGATCCGACGAACACCACCAAGTCGATGCACCAACTGTTGATGCTGCTGGCCGCGCTCGGCTACGAGGTCGACTTCCAGGTACGACCGAAGGCGAAGCGCCGCGCCGCTGGCTAGAGCACGCGGCGGTGGAGGAGTGCGCCGCCGACGCAGCCTCGATCAAATGAAGGCGGAACCGCCCCAAAATAAGATGTAGCAGAGTGCTACACTCCACGTATGACACAGCCCGTCCGTATCGCTCCCGATCTCTTCGAGTCGGCGCGGCGAGTCGGCGAGTCGCAGGAGCGCAGCGCTGCGCAGCAGCTGTCGCACTGGGCGCGCATCGGTAGGGAGATCGAGAACTCGTCGGCGATGAGCGTTGCTGCGCGAGGGCGGCTGGCCGACGCGGCGACCTATGACCGGCTCGCACCTGCTGAGCAGGCGCTCGTGCGTGCAGCCTGGGAAGACGCAATGCAAGCGCGCATCGGCGGTTTGAATTTACGTGCCGACCTTCTGGCCGAAGGCCGGCGTTACCTCGTGGTCGGCGACGCGGCGGGCGTGGCGCATCAATTGCCTGCAGCAACGCCGTCC
>JACCXE010000302.1 GCA_013697265.1 Actinomycetota bacterium
GCCCGACGTGTAGCGCTCGTGGAAGCTCAGGCTGAGCCGCTGGAAGTGATCGAACAAGCGCTTGCGCAGCTCCAAAAGGATCTTCTGTCCGATCGACCCGGTCATCTTCGTGAACTGGTAATCGGCCGCACCGGCCAGCGCCCCACTCAACGCGAACGCGGTGACGATTAGGAGCAGGCGCGTTGATCCACGGCCGTCAAGCATCCGGGGGATGCCGTCGTCGATGGCCATCTTCACGAGGAAGGGCCCCGCGAGCGCGCAAAAGTTGTAGACCGAGATCACCGCGATCGACGCGTAGACGCGGCGCATGTGCGGCTTCAGCAGCGAGATGAGCAGCACCTTGCTGCGGCCCCGCAGGAATGCGCCGAGCGACGAGGTGACGTTGTCGATGTCTTCGGCGGCAACGCCGCGCCAATCCGCTTTGGTCACCTACGCCACCTCCTCCTCGTCGGCGTCGTGGTGCAGCACCGCGGGCTCGTCGCCGATCACCGCGGCATAGGCCGGGTTCGTTTCCAACAGGTCGGCGTGCGTGCCGACCGCGGCGATGCGCCCGTCTTGCAAGAACGCGACGCGGTCAGCCAGCGCCACGGTGGACGGGCGGTGCACGGCGATGATCGCGGTGACGTCTTGCAGCGCGGCGTGCAGCGCTTGGTGCACCGCTTCCTCGGTGCGCACGTCGAGGGCCGACAGCGGGTCGTCCATTACGAGCACCGCTGGGCGGCCGACGACCGCCCGGGCCAGCGCGAGACGCTGACGTTGACCACCGCTGAGCGAGATGCCCTGTTCGCCGACGCGGGTGTCGAGACCCCACGGCAGTTCGTCGACGAAGGTGGCCGACGCCACCTCGAGCGCGGCCCGCAACGCTTCGTCGCCGGCATCGATTGCGCCGAGCAGCACGTTCTCGCGCACCGAGGCCGAGAACAGTGTGGGGTCGTCGAACGCGACCGACACCCGTGAACGCAGCGACGCCAGCTTGAGGTCGCGAACGTCGAGATCGTCGAGCAACACCGAGCCCTGCGTCGGGTCGATGAGCCGACCGATCATGGCCAGAAGCGTGGTCTTGCCCGAACCTGTCGCGCCGACGAGCGCGATGGTCTCGCCCGCCGCGATCTCGAGGTTGACGCCGCGCAGCACGGGCTCGGTCGAGCCGGGGAACGTGAAGCCGACGTCGTGGAACCGGATGTGCGCAGGGCCGTCGGTGCGAGCGTTCACCGCGTCGGGCTTGTCGGCGATCAGCGGGGGCGTGTCGAACACCTCGTAGATGCGCTCGGCCGCGGTGGCCGCCTCTTCGCCCATCGACAAGATTTCGCCCAGCGACTCGACGGGCCACACGAGCATGACCATGAGCGAGAAGAACGCGACGAGCTCGCCGATCGTGAGCGACCCGTGCGCGACTGCGTATGCGCCCGCGAGCAGCACCATCGCCTGCACGACCTTCGGGATGACACCGAGCAGGCCGAAGAAGCGGGCCCGCAAGATCGTCTGGGCCATCGACGTGTGCTGGATCTCCTTCGACGCGGCCATGAACTTGGCCAGCATCGTTTCCCGCCGCCCGTAGGCCTTAATCACCCGTATGCCCTGCGCCGCTTCTTCGATCTGGGTGGTGAGGTCGCCGATCTGGTCTTGCACCTGGCGGGTGACGGTGCCGTAGGACCGGTTGAACCGGCGCGAGACGAACGCGACGGGCACGAAGCCGACGGCGGTGAGCAGCGCCAAGCCGACGTGCATCGTCATGAGCACGCCAATGACGTAGATGAACGTGACGATGTTGACGACCAGGAACACGAGGCCGAAGCCGACAAAGCGACGGATCACCGAGATGTCGCTGTTGGCCCGCGACAGCAGCTGACCGGTCTGCCAGCGATCGTGGAAGGCGAGATCAAGGCGTTGGATGTGCGCGTAGAAGTCGTTGCGCATCACCGTCTCCATCTCGGTGGCGGCGTAGGCCAGCATCAGGCGGCGGATGAAAGCGAGACCGCCGTCGACCACACCGATCGCGAGAAACAGCAGCACGATGGGCTTCACCCCGGGCCGGTCGCCCTGAGCGAGCGGCCCGTCGATCATTTGCTTGGTGACTATCGGCATGTAGGCAGCAACGACGGTGCCGCAGACGGCCGCGACGATCATGAGCACCATCGTTCGGAGATGGGGCTTCACGTAGCTGCGGACGCGCCAGAGCGCTTGGAGATGCATAGGAAGGGTTCAGATTCTCCCCCATTGGGCGAATCCCGTGCATGTGATTTCTGACCAGGGCTTTCGCGTCGCGTGGGTTTAGCGTCGTGTGACGTGACGCCGATGCCGAAGCCTCCGATGCGTAAGCAGGTCGGCTATCTAAAACGCCTCTTCACCGAACCCCAGCCCGTGCTCGACGAGTTGCGGCGCGAGTACGGCCCCGTGGTCGGCCTCGGAGCCGGGCCGGTGCGGGCTGCGATCGTCGGTGACCCGACCGCCATGCGCGAGCTGTTCGCCATGCCTCTGGGTAGCTTTCGCTGGGGCCACAAGTTCAACGTGCTCGGCTTTTTCGTCGGCGACGAGTCGATGATCGTGTCCGACGGTGACGATCACAAGCGGCGGCGTTCGTCGGTGCAAGGGGCGTTCGGACGCCGGCACCTCAACGGCTGGATCCCGATGATCACGGCCGAGGCCGACGCAGCGATCGATCGCGTCGTTGCGTCTCTCGACGGTGGAACCAAGACGATGGACCTCTACCCGCTCGGCCGCAGCATCCTGTTACACGTGATGGTGCGGTCGCTGCTCGGTGACCAGATGGCTAGTCAGGCCGACCAGTTCGGCGCGCTGTTTCAACGTCCGCAGAATTACCTCGAGGCACCCGCGTTCAAGCAGGCGCCCCATCGGCTGCCGTTCACGGCGCGCAGTCGCGTCCGCGCCGACCGGCGTGAACTTGATCGGATCATCGACGGCGAGATCGCGTTCGCGCGCGCCAACCCGGTGGAGGAGCCCACCACGATCCTGCAGACGCTGGTGCGCGACGCCACGCTGTCGGACGCCGAGATGCGCGACCAACTCATCACCCTGGTCGGCGCCGGCTACGACACCACATCGTCGTCATTGGCGTGGACGCTCGTGTGTGCGGCGCGAGCACCGGGTCTGTGGGACGCGCTGGCCGCCGAAGCCGACGCCGTATTACCGGCGGGCGCCACCCCCGACGAAACCACGCTCGCCTCCTTGGACCTCGCCGGCCGCACGATGCGCGAGACGCTGCGGCTGCATCCGGCCGGGGCCATCGCGCCGCGGGAGGCGGCGGTAGACATCACAGTCGGCGGGTACGACATCCCAAAGGGCACGCTTGTGATGTGGTCGGCTCACCTTGCAGGACGCGACCCCGCCGCGTGGCCCGCCGCGCTCACCTTTGACCCCGATCGTTTCCGGGATCCGTCCTCAGAGCAAAAGGCGTTGGCCGACATCTCGTGGGTGCCCTTCGGCCGCGGCGCCCGCAACTGCATCGGCTTCGCCCTTGCACAGATGGAAATGACGCTGATTACCTCCCGCCTGGCCCAACGCCTGCGCATCGAAGCGGTGTCGAGCGCAAAACCTCGCCCCGTAGGCATGGTGGTGAACCGCCCCGTTGGTGGCGCGACCCTAAAGGTGAGCGCCCGATAATCATTGCGAGGGCTTGACCGGCCGTCCCGTACCATGTTCGGCCCATGGGCGCCATCAATGTCGACAAGTTGGCGTACCAGGTCCCCGGGGGCCGAACACTGTTCAAGGACGTGTCCTTCGGCGTCGGCAACGGATCGGTTACCGCTCTCGTAGGCGACAACGGGGTTGGCAAGACCACGCTGCTGCGTTTGCTGGCCGGTGACGACAAGCCCCTCGAAGGCACGATCCGCATCGACGGCGAGCTCGGGGTCATGCGCCAACTCGTGGGCATGCGGGGCCAGGACGACACCGCCCGCGACCTACTGGTAAGCCTGGCCGCGCCGCTCCAACGACGCGCGGCCGAAGAACTGCATCACGTCGAGGAACTGCTGACCCACGACCCGAGCGAGGCCAACGGCCTACGCATGGCCAAGGCCGTCACCACGTGGGGCGACGTGCACGG
>JACCXE010000305.1 GCA_013697265.1 Actinomycetota bacterium
TCGAGGCGGTCGATCTAAACGACATCACGCTCGTGTGCCAGGACTGGGGTGGCCTGATCGGCTTGCGCCTCGCCGCGAAGTACCCGGAGAGGTTCGCTCGCCTCGTCGTTGCGAATACCGGCATGCCGACCGGCGACCAGGCCCCCACCGAGGCGTTCCTCAACTGGCAGAACTTCAGCCAGACCACGCCGGTGTTCCCCGTCGGCATGATCATCAATGGCGGCGCCGTGACCGACCTGTCTGAAGACGTGATCGCGGCCTACGACGCGCCGTTCCCGGACGAGGCATACAAGGCGGGCGCCCGGCAGTTCCCCAAGCTGGTGCCGACCTCACCCGACGACCCGTCGAGTCAGGCCAACCGAGACGCCTGGAAGGTGCTCGAGGCCTTCGACAAGCCGGTGCTCACCGCGTTCTCCGACAGCGACCCGATCACCAAAGGTGGCTTTCGCGTCTTCCAGGAACGGGTGAAGGGGGCGCAAGGCCAGCCCCACACCACAATCGTTGGCGGCGGCCACTTCCTGCAGGAAGATCAGGGACCGCAGTTGGCCAACGTCGTGCTCGAATTCATCGGCGCGACCTCGTAGCGCTGATGACGCAACTGCCCTCGCTGCCCAAGCTTCCGTCGTACAACGAGGTGCGTCAGCGCCTCGACGACTTGGGCTTCGGTTTTGGCCTGGCCAACCAAGTCGGGTTCTTCTCGATTGACGGGGCCCGGCTTCTCCCCGCGCTGATCGGCGCGGCGCGGCGCTGGGGAGCCGGCCCTGCGCTCGGCTTCGAAGCAACCGCGAACGCATTCGGCGACGCCGTCGGTCTCTACGACGACGCCGGGGCACTCACCTTCAACGAGTTGCGGGACCGCTCCGACGCACTCGCCGTCGCGCTTGGTGAACACGGCGTCGACGCCGGCTCGAAAGTCGGACTGTTGGCCCGCAACCACCGGGGGCTCGTGCTGTCCACCGTCGCGTTGAACAAGCTCGGCGCCGACGCGGTGTTCCTCAACACCGGCTTCGCCGGCCCCCAGGTTGTCGACGTCAGCAAACGCGAAGGCGTTGCGGTGATGATCGCCGACCAGGAATTCGACGGCATCGTGAAGGGAGTCGACGCGACGGTCTTTCATAGCTGGACCGACACCGCGTCCGACACAAAGACCATCAACGACCTGATCGACGGAGGAATCGGTCGCCGTCCGAACAAGCCCGACCGCGAGTCGCGCACGGTGATCCTCACGAGCGGCACCACCGGCACACCGAAAGGCGCGAGCCGCGACACGACGGACTCAGCATCGTCCGCGCTCGGGTTCATCGCGCGCGTTCCCCTCAAGATTCGCGACACCACGCTCGTGGCCGCCCCCGGGTTCCACGCGTGGGGCGCCGCCCACCTCGCCGCCGGCCTCTTGCTCGGCAGCACCGTGATCTTGCAACGCAAGTTCGACCCTGAAGCGGTGCTCGCCGCGATCGACATGCACCGCGTGCGCACGCTGGCGGTGGTGCCCGTCATGCTGCAGCGAATCCTCGATCTGTCCGAAGACGTCCGCAGCCGCTACAACACCAGCTCGCTCGAGGTCGTCGCGTCGTCGGGCAGCGCGCTTCCCGGCCCGCTCGCCAACCGGTGGATGGACGCGTTCGGCGACAACCTCTACAACACCTACGGGTCGACCGAGGTTTCGGTCGTGTCGGTCGCCGACCCCCAACAGCTACGGGCCACGCCGGGCACCGCGGGCACGCCCCTGCGGGGCAACACCATTCGCCTCGTCGACGAACGCGGCAACGACGTGGAGCCAGGTGACACCGGCCGCATCTTCGTGGGCAACACGGCGCTGTTCGACGGTTACACAGGCGGCGGCAACAAGGAGATGCTGGGCGGGCTGATGTCGAGCGGCGACGTCGGCCACTTCGACGACAACGGCAATCTGCTGGTGGACGGCCGCGACGACGACATGATCGTGTCGGGCGGCGAGAACGTCTTCCCGCAGGAAGTCGAAGACTTGATCGCGGGCATGAACGGCGTCGAGGAGGTCGCGGTGGTCGGCGTACCCGACGACGAGTTCGG
>JACCXE010000310.1 GCA_013697265.1 Actinomycetota bacterium
TGATCCTCGTGGGCGCACTAACCCGTCCGCTGAAAGTTGTGTGGGCTAAGCAACCTGCGTGATTTCACGCCGCGAGCACTGATTACGGGAGGAGCTTGAAACGGCCGCCCGATAGCGGACGCAAGACGTCGAAATGCCGATGATCGAGCGTGAGGATTTGCTTGGTGTTGTACCGGTGGGCCAGCACGACTATCGATGCGTCGGTCAAGCCGACGTTCTGGTCGCGGTACTTGTCGATCACCTCGACGGCGCGCCCGATGTCCTCGGAATCAAATGGCGCCACGTCGTACGCGCCTACGGCGAACTGTGCAAGGGCAGCGAGTTCAGCATCGACACCGACTCGGTCGCCGAGTAGATAGTCGAGTTCTCCGATGATGAACGGTGATACGACGAAGCGGTCGGTAGTGCCATCGACCACTGGTTTCACCGCGTGGTGCGATGCGTCACCCGCGTTGTAGTACGCGAAAAGCCCGCTGGTGTCGGCGATGATCACTGCTCGCCGAACCCCTTGAGATAGTCGTCGACCCGCCGGGCATCAAGGTCGGGATCGGAAAACAACCCGCCCTGAGGCCGTGGTCGTTCGAGGCCGGCCTCCAAGACGCGCCGAATGACCTCAGCCTCTGACCGACCTTTACGCTGCGCCTCGTCTTCGATTCGACGCTTCAGGTTTGTGGGTAGATAGAGCGTCGTCTTCACCGTTTCCGACATGCCATATATGGTACCACCGGTGGTGGTCACCGAAAGTCCCGTGAGGCGGGCACTGTCGCCACGGTCAGCGACAACGCCTCGATCTTCTCGGCTCGCAGATTGATCACGTTCGACGCCGACTCGACCACGCCGCGAATTAGTAGCGCCGACGAGGCGCGGGCGGCGCGGCGATAGCGGTTCCACACGCCGAGCGAACACACGACGTTGATAAGGCCGGTCTCGTCTTCGAGGTTCAAGAAGATCGTGCCGCCCGCGGTGGCCGGGCGTTGCCGGTGCGTGACCACTCCCCCGACCCACACCTTGGTGCGATCGGCGACGTGGCGTAGATCACTGGCCCGCACCGCGCCACGCGCTTCGAGCGCAGGACGGATGTGGGCCAGCGCATGACTGTCGGGGCTGACACCGGTGGCCCACAAGTCGGCTGCGGTGGTTTCGACTGCGGTCATCCCCGGCAGTTGTGGCGCACCGACACCGACGACGACACCGGGGATCGTGCCCGGCCGCGCCGCTTCGGCCACCGCGCCGGCGGACCACAGCGCCTGGCGCCGGTCCATGTCAAAACACTCGAACGCGCCTGCCGTGGCCATCGCCTCTAGCGCGGCCACACCGAGTTCGGCCCGGCGGGCGACGTCGTCGATGTTGCGATAGGGCCGGCCTGCGTCGATGCGCTTGGCCACGTCGTCGCCGACAGATCGCACGGAACCGACGCCCATACGGATCGCCATGCCGCCGCTGGACAACTCGTCGGGCTCCAAACATGCCGTGACCCGCGAGGCGTTCACGTCGGGGCCGAACACGCGCACACCATGACGCCGGGCGTCGGCGGTCAACGTGGCCGGCGACCAAAACCCCATTGGCTGCGCGTTGAGCAGTGCGGCGCAAAACGCGGCCGGGTAGTGGTACTTCAACCAGCACGACGAATACACGAGATAGGCGAAGCTGACCGAGTGACTCTCGGGGAACCCGTAGTTGGCGAAGGCGGCGAGTTTGTCCCAGATCACTTCGCCGGTTTCCTTGTCGATGCCGTTCGCGGCCATGCCCGCGAAGAACCGCGTCCGCAGTTCCTCCATGCGGGCCCGCGACCGTTTCGACCCCATGGCCTGGCGTAGTTGGTCGGCGTCGGACGCACTGAAGTTGGCCACGTCGATCGCCATCTGCATGAGCTGTTCCTGGAACAGCGGCACGCCAAGCGTTTTCTTCAACGACTTCTCCAACAGCGGGTGCAGATAGGTGACGGGCTCTTCACCGTTGCGCCGTCGGATGTAGGGATGCACCGACCCGCCCTGAATCGGCCCGGGCCGGATCAGGGCGATCTCGACCACCAGGTCATAGAAGTGGCGGGGCCGCAAGCGGGGCAGCGTGGCCATCTGCGCCCGCGACTCGATCTGGAACACGCCGACCGTGTCCGCCTCGCAGATCATGTCGTAGACGCAATCTTCCTGCGCGATGTTGGCGAGGTCGACGTCGACGCTGTGAAACTCGCCGATCAGATCGACCGCGCCGTGCAGCGCTTCGAGCATGCCGAGGCCGAGCAGATCGAACTTCACCAGGCCGACCGCGGCGCAGTCTTCCTTGTCCCACTGCAACACGGTGCGCCCCGGCATGCGGCCCCACTCGACGGGGCACACCTCGAGCACGGGCCGGTCGCAGATCACCATGCCGCCCGAGTGAATGCCGAGATGACGCGGGAAGTGTTCGACCTGCAATGCGAGGTCGAGCACGGCGTCGGGAATGGTCTGGTCATTCGTAGTTACGGACTCGGCCACCGTT
>JACCXE010000312.1 GCA_013697265.1 Actinomycetota bacterium
GCAGTGACCTCGCCGCGCTGTCCACCCGCGCCGTGCGCGACGGCGACGACTTCGTGATCACCGGGCAGAAGGTGTGGACATCGGGCGCGAACTACGCCGACTTCTGTTTCCTGTTCTGCCGCACCGATCCGAGCGCGCCGAAGCACAAGGGCATTTCGATCGTCCTGGTCGACATGGACACGGCGGGCATCACGGTGCGGCCGTTACCCGAGATCATCCATCCCGAGCACCCCGATTTGAACGAGGTGTTCCTCGACGATGTGCGGGTGCCGGTCGCCAACCTCGTCGGTGAGGAGAACAACGGCTGGGCGATGGCTAACGGGTCCTTGGCCCACGAGCGGGGCATGGTGTGGTTGAACAATGTGCTCAGCGTGGAACTGGCCTTGTCGAAGTTGTTGGAAGACGCACCGGCGATGCTCGCCGCGTTGCCCGAAGGCGAGCGCGCGGTGGCCGCCGACAAGATCGTGCAGTTGCAGGTGGACACCGTGGCGGCGCGGGCGCTTGGTTACCGTGGCTTCGCCAAGTTGGTGCGGGGCGGCGACGCGCCCGAGCAGGCGTTGATGAAGCTGTTCGCTACCGAATTGCGCCAGAACCTGGCCCTCGTCGGCGCTGAAATTCAGGGCGCTTCGGCGATCGAGGCCGGACCACTTATGGCCGACGGCACGCAGAGCGTCGACGACCCCCAGGGCTCGTGGCTCGAGCAGTACTTCCATTCCTTCGCCAACACGATCTCGGCGGGAACGTCGGAGATTCAGCGCAACATCATCGCCGAGCGCGTGCTCGGCCTGCCCCGTGCCTAGCCGGCCGCAGGCCCGTGCTTGAGAGCATCGCGGAGGCGCTGGTAGCGCGTGCCGACGACGACAAAACCGGCCTGCTGTTTGAAGACCAGCGATGGACGTGGCGCGAAGTCGTTGCCGAGTGCGCGGCCCGCGGCCCCTTTCTGAGGAGGGTTAGAAGGCAAAAACCCGGCCAACTCTCCTCAGAACAGGTTCACGTGGGGGTGTTGCTGGCGAACGTGCCGGAGTTCGTGTTTCTGCTCGGCGCCGCGGCCTTGGCTGGGGACGTGGTCGTGGGGTTGAACCCCACTCGGCGGGGCGACGAACTCGCCAGCGACATACGACATACGGACTGTGCCGTCGTCCTCACCGACGCCGAGCACGCACCTTTGCTGGATGGACTCGACCTCGGTTGTGATGTGTTGTTGATCGAAGATCGGGTCTACGAACCGGCGGCGTTGCCGGACGCGCTCCCGTCCCCCGACGCGTTGTACATGTTGATCTTCACGTCGGGGTCCACCGGCGCGCCCAAGGCCGTGCAGATGACACAGGGCCGCGCCGCCCGCACTGCGAGCCAGGGGGCGGTTGCTTTCGGCCCCGATGACGTCTTGTACTGCTCGATGCCGTTGTTCCACGGCAACGCGCTGCTGGCCAACCTGTTCCCCGCGATCATCAGCGGCGCCGCGGTCGCGCTGCGCCGGAAGTTTTCGGCCCGTGAATTCATGGTCGACGTGCGCCACTACCGCGCCACCTACTTCAACTATGTGGGGCGGGCGCTTAGCTATGTCCTGGCTCAGCCCGAGACACCCGACGATGCCGACAACGCGCTGAAGTACTGCCTCGGTTCGGAGGCGTCGCCGGCGGACCGCAAGGAGTTCCGGCGCCGCTTTGGCTGTTTCGTGGTCGAGGGGTATTCGTCGAGCGAGGGGGGCGTGGTGATCCAGCCGTACTCGGGGATGCCGAAGGAGGCGCTGGGCAAGCCGGCCGACGGCGTCGTTGTGGTGGTGCTCAATCCAGACACGGCAGCTGAGTGCCCGCGCGCCGTCTTCGACGACAACGGCGTGTTGCTCAACCCGACCGAGGCGATCGGCGAAATCGTGGGGCGAGACGGGTTGAGGTCGTTCGAGGGCTACTACAAGAACGACGAGGCGACGGCCGAGCGGGGCCGCAACGGTTGGTACTGGACCGGCGACCTCGGTTATCGCAGTGACGATGGCACGTTCTTCTTCGCCGGCCGCAACAGCGACTGGTTGCGGGTCGACGGCGAGAACTTCGCAGCGGGCCCGGTCGAGAACGTGGTCGCCCGCTTCGAGGGCGTGCGCGCCGTGGTCGTTTATCCGGTGCCCGATCCCCGCACGGGCGATCTCGTGATGGCGGCGATCGAATACGACGGCGACTTCGCCCCCAACGCGTTCGACGCGTTTCTGGCCGCGCAGCTTGACATGGGCACGAAGTGGGCGCCCCGGTTCGTGCGTCTCGTGAATGAGATCCCCGTCACAGCGACGGGCAAGGTGAACCGCAACCCGCTGCGGGCCCAGCGCTGGGACACCGACGACCCCGTCTGGTGGAAGCCAACACCGAACGAGCCGTTCCGGCCGCGCACGAAGGCGGACTCCGCGTTCCTGCGCGACCAGTTTGTCGAGCACGGAAGGGAAGGATTACTGACGTGAAGTTCGCGACGACGTTTCCGATAGTCACGCATCCGTATCACCGCGAACTAGTGACGGCCGACGGCATCAGCCGCGTGGCCCGGGCGGCCGAGGCGGCCGGTTTCAGCGGCTTCGGGTTCACCGACCATCCGGCGCCGTCGGACAAGTGGTTGAAGGCGGGTGGCCACGATGCGCTCGATCCGTTTGTGGCGCTGGCCTTCGCGGCGGCGGCGACCAAGACCATCAGGCTCATCCCCAACGTCGTGGTGTTGCCTTATCGCAACCCGTTCATCGTGGCCAAAGCCGGCGCCACGCTCGACCTGCTCAGCGGCGGCCGGTTCACCCTGTCGGTCGGCGCCGGCTACCTCAAGAGCGAGTTCGCGGCCCTCGGCGTTGACCACGCCGAACGGAACGAGTTGTTCGACGAGTCGATCGACGTGCTGCGCGCGATTTGGACCACCGACGACGTGTCGTTCGAGGGCCGCCATTTCACTGCGAGGGGTGTCACGGCACATCCTCGCCCCGAGACCTGTCCTCCGATCTGGATCGGTGGTAACTCGGCCGCGGCGCGCCGGCGCGTCGCAACCCGGGGCGATGGCTGGGCCCCGTTCCCGGCGCCACCGCAGCTGGCGGCCACCGCACGCACCGCGGGCCTGTTCACCCTCGACGACCTCGCTGCCGCCATCGACGACCTGCGGGGCGCACTCGGCGCGGCCGGGAGGGCCCCGGAGGGTGTGGACATCATGTTCAGCAACTTCGCCGGGGGTGACCCGTCCGCCGAAGGCTTCGATGCCGACGCGCACATCGAGGGCCTGCACGCGTTGGCCGCGTTGGGCGTCACGTGGGTGCAGGTCGGCGCGCCCGGCGACGACATCGAGCGCGCCATCGTGACCTACGAGCGCTACGGCGAACTGGTGATTGGCAAACTCGATGCCGCTTGACCCGAACATCGCGCGGCTCGACGGACGGGTTGCCGTTGTCACCGGTGGCGGCAGCGGCATCGGCCGCGGCATCGCCGGGGGATTGCATGCGTTCGGGGCGCGGGTCGCGATTTGGGAACGAGACGCCGACACATGCGCGGTGACCGCGCAAGACGTCGAGGGGCTCGGCATCACCACCGACGTACGCGACA
>JACCXE010000341.1 GCA_013697265.1 Actinomycetota bacterium
GCCGTAGCTGATCGCGACCCTTCGCGGCGTGCTTAACGGGTTAGTTGCCCCCGCCGCCGATCGAGACCTCAACGCCACCGTTGAAGGCCGCGGCGTAGGCGAAGAAACCGGTGCCGAACAGCGGCGCGCCGCTCAAGTTGTAAACCCGCACATGGGGCCCGCCGCCAGCACCAGCGCCAGTCACGATCTCGGCGCCCGGGGTGCTGTCGTCCAGGTTGCCGAGGGCCACCGAGACGCCGCCCCTGAAGTTCGGGTCATAGGCCATGAAGCCATCGCCCTGCGCCGCGCCCTGGCCGCTGAAGACCCGCACGTGCGGACCGCCGCCGGCACCAGCGCCGGTAACAACCTTGCCCGCGACGGCCGCCACGAAAACGCCGCCGGTAAAGGCCGGGTTGTAGGCCATGAAACCGGGCTGTGACTCGAATGCGGTGCTGTTGCCGCCAAGGCTCCAGAACCGCACATGGGGACCCCCGCCCGGGCCAGGCGCCGTGATGATCTCATCCTTGGCGTCACCGGTTTCGTTGGCCGCGGCAACTCGCACGCCGCCGCGGAAGCCGCCGGCATAGGCCCCGAAGCCACCGTTGGAGATGTCCAGGATGTTGTCCCCCGGTCCCTTGATCTTCAGGACCTTGACGTGCGGGCCACCGCCGGGACCAGCCCCTACAACCAGCTCGTCGCCGTTGGGGATGTCGCCGTCGAAGTTACCGGCGGCCAGGTACACACCACCGGCGAAGTTTTGGTCGAACGCGAAGAAGCTCGCCCGGGTCGTGCCGTCGAGAGCGAACACCCGCACCAGGGGTCTGGAGTTGCGGCCTGGCGCAGTAACGATTTCGTCGACGCCGTCGGCACCGACTGAACCGTCGGCCTTGAAGAAGTCGCCGCGGGCCACGTGCAAGCCGCCCGTGAATTCCTTTTCGTAGGCCAGGAAGCCGGAGAGCCGTGCTCCAGCGGCACCGAAGGTCTCGACGTCAGGGCCACCGGTGGGCCCGGGGCCCGTGGTGATCTGGCCGAGATCGTCGTTGACGATCGTGGCGTCCTTCGACGACGGCGAACCAAGCGTGGCGTTGTTCGCGTTGGAGATCTTGACCTGGAATGTCTCATCGGGCTCCTGCGCGAAGTCGCCGTTAATCGTGACCGGAACCGTTGCTGTTCCCGATGGTCCGATCGTGACCGGCTTATTGACGACCGCCACGTAGTCACCCGTGGTGTCCGCTGTCGAGGCAACGGCCGTGCCGTTAACAGTGTCGAACTGGACCGTCACCGGCTGCGCCGGCGGCGGCGACACATTTACCGCGACGTTCAGGGTCGACGTTCCGCTGTCGCCTTCAGGCTTGGGGTTGGGCGTAAATTCGCCGATGGAGACGACGGGCGCTGGTCCGTCGTCGTTCGTGAGGGTGATGTTCTGGTTCGCATTGCTCGCGAGCGCAGCGTTGTCGTTACCACCGAACACCACCTGGAAAAACTCGTCGGGCTCACCGAAGGTGTCGCCCTTAACGGTGACGGGGATGACGAAGTCGTCGGGTGTGTTGTCCGACGCCGGCCACACGTGGCGCTGCGTGGTGAAACCCGTGTAGTCGCTGGGCGACTTTGCGGTGCCGTCAAGAGTCTGGTAGAGCACGGCCACGTCACCGCCCGGGTAAATCTTGTCGAGGTGCACCGTGATGTTGCGGGTGTTGTCGGCGTTGCCCTCAGGCTGGCTGCCGCCGCCGCTCACACTGATCTGCGGTACGGAGCCCGCACCGCTGTCGTTGTCGTTGATGGTTCCAGTGCCGGTGGTGCCCGCGTCAGCGCCGGTGGGTGCCTGCGTGAACACCACTTGGAACTTTTCGTCAAGTTCCGGGAAGGCGTCGTCGTTCACTTTGACCCGGAACGTCTTCTGACTGCTGTCGTTGAACGACCAGCTGAAGGTTTCCGTCTTCGCTTCGTAGTCGGCGGGGCTGAACGCGGTGTCCGGCTGCGTGGTGACAGTGGCCGTGATGGTGTCCACCCCGCCGGTCGGTGTGAGCGTGATCGGGAAGTCGATGAAACGGGACCCGACGGGAGCGGCTTCACTAACCGAGCCACTGCCGATGTTGACCTTGTTGAACCCGGCGATCGCGTGAGCGGGGGTGGCGGACGGGATGACGACCAGGAACGCCGCGGCGAAAAGCGTGCTTAAAGCCGCGGCGAAGAGACGGAGGGAAGTGCGCATAGTGGCGACACCCTACCTAGTGGGTTGGGGTAAAAACCAGGCGTGCTGGCACATTTGTGACACGACGACCTATTGGCCGCCCGAAACGTCCTGGGGCTTGGCCGTGCCGGCGCTGACGAAGGGCATGAGCTTGCGCAGTTCCTCACCGACCTTTTCGATCGGGTGGTTGGCGCCCGCCTTGCGCATCTCGTTGAAGCGGGGGCGGCCGTTCTTGTTCTCTTCGATCCACTCCTCGGCGAACTGGCCGCTCTGGATCTCGTCGAGGATCTTCTTCATTTCCTTCTTGGTTTCGCTCGTCACGATGCGGGGGCCCCGGCTGTAGTCGCCGTACTCAGCCGTGTCCGAAATCGAGTAGCGCATACCTGAAACACCATGGGCATACATGAGATCCACAATGAGCTTCAGCTCGTGGAGGCATTCGAAGTAGGCCGACTCGGGGGCGTAGCCAGCCTCGGTCAGGGTTTCAAAGGCGGCCTGGACGAGCGACGTGACCCCGCCGCAGAGGATCACCTGCTCGCCGAACAGGTCGGTTTCGGTCTCTTCACGGAACGTGGTGGGCAGCACGCCGGCCCGTCCCCCGCCGATGGCGGAGGCGTAGCTCATGGCGATGGCCTCGGCCGTGCCGCTGGCGTCTTGCGCGACCGCGATCAGGCAGGGCACACCTCCACCTTCTGTATAGGTTCGACGTACGAGGTGACCAGGGCCTTTAGGCGCGCACATGGCCACATCCACCCCCGCGGGCGGCTCTATCAACCCAAAGTGGATGTTGAACCCGTGGGCGAAGAACAGGGCGTCGCCCTCGCTGAGGTTGGGCGCGATGTCGGCGTCGTAAACGGCCTGCTGGTCGGTGTCGGGCAGCAACACCATGATGAGGTCGGCTTCGGCCACTGCTTCGGCGGTTGGCAGCACCTTGAGCCCGGCCGCTTCGGCCTTGGCCACGCTGGCTGAGCCCTCACGCAGGCCGATGCGTACGTCGACGCCCGAGTCCTTCAGGTTCAGCGCGTGCGCATGGCCCTGGCTGCCGTAGCCGAGGATCGCCACCTTGCGCGAAGCGATGATGCCCGGGTCGGCGTCCTTGTCGTAATAAACGGTAGCCATGGGTCAGCCTGCTTTCTTCGATGTTGAGAGCAGGGCTGCGGGCGCCTGCCGATCCAGTTTTGCCAATGCGATGCGGCCGGTGCGAGCCAGCTCACCGATTCCATAGGGGCGGATGAGGTCTTCGAAGCCGTCGAGGGCGTCGGGTTCGGCCGTCACTTGCACGGTTACGGCGTTGTGGCCAACGTCGACGATGCGGCCGTCGAAGATCTGCACCAGTTCGAGAATCTGGCCCCGGGCGCCGGCGTCGGTGGTGAAGACGGTGGCCAGAAGCAGTTCGCGCTCGACCGCTTCGGACGGCGCCAGCTCGCTAATCTCGACGACGTCGATCAGCTTGAACAGCTGCTTGCTGATCTGTTCGAGCGGCGTGCCCTGCACGTCGACCACGATCGTGATGCGACTGAACCGCTCGTCCTGGGTGGGCGCGACCGCGAGGCTGAAGATGTTGTAGGCCCGGCGGGCAAACAGGTTGCTCACGCGGGCCAACACGCCGGCCTTGTTGGTGACGAGGACAGACAGCACGTGGTGATTCGTTTGGTTCGTGGTCACTGGACCACGTCCTCGGTGCTGCCGACGCCGGTGATGATGTCGTCGTTGCTGGCGCCGGCCGCGACCATCGGGAACACCTTCTCGCGCGAGTCGGTGCGGAAATCGATCACGACGGGGCGGTCGTCGATCGAGTTCGCCTTGTCGATCGCGGGCTGAATCTCTTCGGGACTGTCGACGCGGATGCCGACGCAGCCCATGGCCTCGGCCCACATCTTGTAGTCGGGCAGGTCGGCGGACAGGTAGACCTCGGAGTACCGCTCCTCGTAGAACATCTCCTGCCACTGACGGACCATGCCGAGGTACGCGTTGTTGAGGATTGCGATCTTCACCGGGATGCGCTCGGCACTCGCGGTGACGAGCTCTTGCGCCGTCATCTGGAAGCAGCCATCGCCGTCGACGGCCCACACCATCTTGTCGGGGCGGCCGACTTTGGCGCCGATTGCGGCGGGCACCGCGAAGCCCATCGTGCCCAGTCCCCCGCTGTTGACCCAGGTGTAGGGGTGGTTGAACTTCCAGTACTGGCTGGTCCACATCTGATGCTGCCCCACGCCTGAGGCCACGATGCAATCGTCGGGCGCAGAGTCGCGCAAGTGCTCGAGCACCATCTGCGGCTTGAGCAGGTCGCCGTCGACCGGCTCGTCGTATTGCAGCGGGAATTTCTCTTGCCAGCCGCTGATCGTGGACTTCCACGCGCTGCGTTCGGCCTGGGCCTTCTGTCCCCCGAGGTCGTTGATCGCGGTGATCAGTTCCTCGATGATCAGGCGGCAGTCGCCCACGATCGGCACGTCGGGCCGGCGGACCTTGCCCATCTCGGCCGGGTCGATGTCGACGTGGATGATCTTGGCATCCGGTGCGAAGCCGTTGAGCCGGCCGGTGACGCGGTCGTCGAAGCGCGAGCCGAGCGCGATGAGCAGGTCGCTTTTCTGCATGGCGGTGACCGCGGTGTAGTTGCCGTGCATGCCCGGCATGCCGAGGCACAACGGATGGTCGTCGGGGAACGCGCCGCGGGCCATCAACGTGGTGACCACGGGGATGCCGGTGAGCTCGGCCAACGCGCGAAGCGCCTCGGCGGCCCGGGCCTTGAGAATGCCGCCACCGACATAGAGCACGGGCTGGCGGGCCTCGTTGATGAGTTGGGCGGCGTTCTTGATGGCCTGCGGGTCGCCGTGCATGTTGACCTTGTAACCGGGCATGCCGTCCTCAAGCTCGGAATCGGTAGGCCAGTACCAATCCATCGCGGAGTTCGGGTTCTTCGGGTCGACGATGTCTTTGGGGATATCGAGCAGCACCGGGCCCGGGCGGCCGGTCGTGGCGATGTGGAACGCCTCGCGCACGGCGCGGGGGATGTCGGCCGCGCT
>JACCXE010000359.1 GCA_013697265.1 Actinomycetota bacterium
AAGGGCCAGGATCATGGCGCCGGGCGTGCTGCCGGGTGAAATGACCGATACGTCGGCGTGGCTCGCACCGCTGCACAGCAACGCCTGGGCTTCGGTCGACACGAAACGGTTCGCGGCAACCGCTTCGATCGACGCCAGCATTATTTGCGCCAGCTCAAGGCCGCCTTTGACCTTTGCGGCGCGGCCGACGCGTAAGGCGGGCTTCACCGCGCCGAGCGGCGCCAGCATCATCGAGAAGAAGTGCTGACCGATCTTGTGCCACCACTGCACGAGTTCGCGCCACGCGTCGCCGTCGGCCGCGGCGATCTCGCCGAGGTGACGCTCGGTGTGCTCGGTGTCGGCGTAGAGCAGCGCCGACCGCCCCGGTGAGAGGGCGGCGGCAACCGGCACGTCGAAGGTGGCCCAAGTGACCCGTCGGGCCAAGTCGAGCTCGGCGAAGACCGGCGATGCATGCAACAAGCCGTAGAACGCTGAGAAGGGGTCGTGAATGTAGCCGGGCACCGTTAGCGCCTCTGAGGCGATCGCGCCGCCCGCGACGGCGTTGCGTTCGAGCACGGTGACCGACCATCCGGCGCGAGCGAGCAATGTCGCGGCCACGAGCCCGTTGGGGCCCGAGCCGATGACTATCGCGTCGGACTGGTCGGGCGAACTCACTCGCCGGCGTTCTCGCGCTTGTGGCCCTCGGCCAACTCGCTGAGCACTTCGGGGGCAACGTTGGACCCGTCGAGCACCGCTACCCGGGCCTTGGTCATGGCCCGAAGCGTGGCCGTGCGGTTGCCGCCTTCGATGAGCGACCGCTCGCCGAGCATGGCGCCCGGGCCCATCTCGCCGACGGTCTCGCCGTCGACCACGGCTTCGAGGATGCCGTCGAGCAGAAGGAACATCTCGTCACCCTTGTCGCCCTGGGCCACAAGCTGCTCACCCTGCTTGAGCTTCTTGTACTTGGGCTTGGCGCCTTCACGCATCAGCGTCTTGGACAGCTCACGCTCGAGCGCGGTTTCGACCGTGGTGACGAACGCGGGCGAATCTTCGTCGCCCCAGGGAGAGTGGTTGTCGAAGGCGTGGCGGAACCATTCGGTGAAGTCGATCAGGCCGGTCTTGGCCGTCAGGTCGTTCTTGTCGTCGTAGACCCAGTGACGGGGGAAGGGGCTGGCGCCGATGAGCTCGCGATCGACGGTTCCGTCGACGTGAATCGTGAGCGACAACGTGGACCACGCCGTCGGCGCCCGCCACTGCATGAACGGGGGCCGGTTCACACGCCGCGGCGCAGGAGCACCGGTTGCGCCGCCGCCCGTTTGCACGAAGGTGACCGAGGTCGGCGTGACCACTGGCTCGCGTTGAATGTCGGGATAGGCGATGGCGCTGAAGTCCAGTTCCTTTTTGCCCAGGTGCAACCGGGTCGAGCCTATGAGGCTGCCGCCCGAGTAGCCGTAGTCGAGGATCTCGTTGGCATCATTGACGTTGATCCAGGCCCGCAGCACGTTGGCAAAGCGGAACTTGTCGTTGTCGCGCAACTCGATGATGTCGTCGATGTGGTCGGGCAGCGGCTCGTCGTAGTGCGCGATGCCGATTTCGAAGGGCGCCTTGAACGAGGCCTTCGATATCGCTTCGGACGGAATCCACGAAATGGCGGTTACGGATGATTCAATGCGCATGGCTACTCCTTCTATTGCTTCGAGCGAACTTTCAACACGCCGCGCATTCCGAAGCCCTCATGATCGAGGATGCGACAGACATAGCGGTAGGTGCCGGGGGCGAGATCGACCTCGAAGGTGCCGGTCTTGTCTGGTGTCACCGTGATTTCTTGACCAAGCTCGTTGAGGCTGAACGTATGCGTAAGCCTTCCGGCATTGCGCGCGACCACCGTGTAGCGGCCAGCTACGACGGACAATACGGAGGGCGTGAAACGCATTTCCTTCATCGCCACCTCGATCCTGGTAGTCGCATTGTCTCCCCCGCACGCCGAAAGGCCCACACCCGCGAATATGAGGGCGCAGGAGACGACAATGGCTCGCACACCGTCAACGTACGAGAGCTGAGCGTGCCCGGACAGGTTGCAGACCTGTGTCATGCAGTGGTGGTGGCACCCCCGACGAAACGGAGGCGACCTGGCTTGTTATGGCGCGTCGCACCTGCGCAGAATCATCACTGTGGGCGAAGACCGCATCACCGTGTTCCTGGCCGACGACAACTTGATCGTGCGCGAGGGCGTGCGGGCCCTGCTGTCAGCGGACAAGAACCTTGAAGTAGTCGGCG
>JACCXE010000365.1 GCA_013697265.1 Actinomycetota bacterium
TGCTCACGTACCGCAGCGCGTGGATGGCCGACCGGGGCGAGTTCACCCGCGAGTTCGTGCCGTACCTGTCGATGGCCAAGTACTACGCCACCGAGATGGCGGTGCGGGCGTCGGGCTTGGCTGTGCAGCTGCTCGGTGCGGCCGGATACATGAAGGACCACATGACCGAGCTGTACTACCGCGACGCCCGCCAGTTGACCATCGTCGAAGGCACGTCCCAAGTGCAGCTCGGCCTCATCGGCCGTGGGGTGCTGAACAAAGACCTCTGGTGGTAGAGCCCGTCGGCTCGGGCGACAAAATACTGTGGCCCGATCTGTTCGACGCGCTGGCCGACGGTCGCGATCTCACGCTCACCGAGTCCCACCTCGCGTTTACCGCTGTGCTGGCGGGCGACGCCACACCGGCCCAGATCGGAGCGCTGCTGCTCGGGCTGCAAACAAACGGCATCAGCGCCGATGAGCTCACTGGCTGCGTACGGGCGCTGCTCGACGCGTGCGAGGGGTTCGAGGTCGATGCCGACGCCATCGACACGTGCGGCACCGGCGGATCCAAGCAACGACGCGAGGCCGCGTTCAACGTGTCGACGCTGTCGGCTTTCGCGGTGGCGGGCGCCGGCGGCAAGGTGTGCAAGCACGGCAACCGCAGGGCGTCGGCCACCAGCGGCTCGGCCGACCTGCTCGAAGCCCTGGGCGTGGTTGTCGAACTCGACGGCTCGGGCGTGGCCCACTGCGTCGACCACGCCGGCGTCGGCTTCATGCTCGCGCCCAGGTTCCATCCCGGCATGCGTCACGCGGGCCCGGTTCGGCGCGAGCTCGGCATCCGCACCGTTTTCAACTTTGCCGGGCCGCTGGCCAACCCGGCCGGCGTGACGCGTCAGGTGGTCGGCGTGGCCGACGGGTCGATGGCGGCCACTGTCGCCCGAGTGTTGCTGGCCAACGGCGCCGAGCGCGCCATGGTCGTGTTCGGATCGGACGGGCTCGACGAGCTGACGCTTTCTGGCCCGTCGACCGTGCTCGAAGTGCGCGACGGCCTAGTGGTTGAGCACTCGGTAGATCCTGAGTCATTCGGGTTCAAGCGCCGGTCGCACGCGCCCCTCGGCGGCGATACGAACGCGAACGTCGCACTGGCCCAGTCCGTCCTCGCCGGCGACAAGGGCGAGCACCGCGACATCGTCGTGTTGAACGCAGCTGCGGGTCTGGTGGTTGCCGGTCTGGTCGACGAACTAGGCGACGGCGTGAAGCTCGCAGCAGACGCGATCGACAACGGGGCCGCGCAAGACGCGCTCGACAAGTTGATTGCGGCGTCGAATGAAGCCGCGGCGGCCATCGAGGCGGCCGAGTAACCGGCGACAGGCCGGACTAGTCGACCAGGCGCAGAGCGACGGCGGGCGGGATCTTGCTCGCGCTGCGGGCGGGCCCGGCGCTGGCAAGTAGCGAGGCCAGGAACAACCCAACCGTGATCACGAGCACCGTCACCGGCGGGCGGGAAATGTCGGGTTTGTAGCCGAGGACGTCTTCGATGGTTCCGCCCTGGGTCACACCCATGAGCGCGATCACGCCGAGACCAACGCCCACTAACAATCCTTGCGCAGCCACAAACGCGCCCTCGACGAGAAAGCTACGGCCGATCTGGGTGGCCTCGAAGCCCATGGCCCGCAGCGTTCCAATTTGTCGTCGACGGTCCCGCACTGATCGCACGAGCACGACGCCGATTCCGGCCACACCCACGACGATGCCGATGCCGAGCTCGCTGCGATACAGGTTGACGGTGTCGTTCAGGAACCGGAACGCGTCGAGCGACGCTTGCGCGATGTCGTCGGCGACCATGCCGTTGTCGACTCCCGCCTGCTCGAGTTGTTTGGCCAAGGCGCGAGAGTCGCCTGAGGTCGAAATGTACGCGCTGCTTTCAATGAGTCGATCGCCGAACAGGTCGCGCGCGCCCACCTTGCCGTAGAACGCCGCTTGATTTGTGGGGTCGACGTGCTTCACGGCCGCGACGGTGACGTCGCGGGCCTTGCCCGATACCGGGTCGATCATCGTGAAGGTGTCGCCCGCCGCTGGACTCTCGATCGGGTCTTCCTTGGTGCGGCCGAGAGATTGCGTGGTCGAGAAGAGGAAGTTCGAGGGCACGATGATCAGATCGGGGTTCTTGCGCACTGCGGCATACGCAGCGCGATCCGTCGCGTACGCCTCGGATCGTAGGAGCAGGCTCGGCGGGTTGGCTCTGGACAGTCGAGCGTCGAACGCCGATACCTGCCACAGCCGAGGCGTGGTGTCGGGACCAGACGAAAACGAGCCGACGAGCGGGCTGACCGGTGCGAGAGATCGCACGCCGGAGGAGTCGAGCTTCGCGAAGTCGAAGGGGTGCACCGGGCTCGACGACGCGTAGACCTGATATTCGCCACCAACGAGAGGGCCGAGGTGGTCGATCTCGGAGGCGAACAGGTGGGCGAGACCCTCGGCGTAGGTCAGCGTGAACACCACGAGCGCGAACGGCCCGATGGTGAGCAGCATGCGGACGCGGTGGGCGATCGGGTTGGCCAGGCCGAGTCGCGTCGTGACTGCGTTTCGGCCGCGGCCCATTCGCTTCACGATGTCGGCCAGCCCGCGTTGTTGCGCGTTGACAAAAAGGACACCGCTCAGCACCATCGCCACGCCGGCGAGCACGGCGGCGCTGGGAGGAGAGTTGGGGTCGTTGTTGAGCACCTGTGACGCCACGCCCCACACCACATTGCCGAAGCAGGCGACACTGGTGCCCACGACGTAGTCCCAGCGCCGAGCCAACAAGATCCCGACGCAGGTAAACAACAGCAGCGGACCAACCACGAACGGCATGGCGGCCGGCTTGTTGTAGCCGACAACCGTCAGGAACGGGCCGAGCGCGATTCCCGCGATGAGCAGCGGGAGCGCCGCTTGACGGTGTTTGCGGGGCGGATCGGGCAAGCCCCGCAAGGCGCGGATTACGTCGAGGCGGCTGATGCGGTAGCTCGTAGCGAGCACGGTGAGTGTCGCTACGACGAAACCGCTCGCGACGCCAGTGGCCAGCGTGGCGGAGTCGATAGCGAAATGAATTGGGAAGCCCTCTGAAATGCGGCCATTCGGACGCGTGGCTCGCGCTGCGAGCATCACCATGAAGCGGCCCAGGCCCAGCCCGACCGCGCCGCCCAGAACGGCGCCGACCAAGGCGTACGACGCGCCCTCCAGCGCGAACGATGCGATGAGTGGTTGGCGGGGAAGGCCGACGGCGCGCATGGTGCCCAGTTCGGCGAGTCGTTCCTCGGCCAACATCAGCAGCACGTTCACGAGCAGCAACAGGCCGGCGATGATGCCGAACGCGCCGACCGTCACCAAGAACTGACCGGCAGACTGGCCGATCTCTTCGGCCGCTTCGAGGTTGTCGGCCCGCACCATCGACACCGAACCGTTGAACGGTGTGACGAGGTTGCTCAGCCGTGTCTCGAGGCGCGCGGTTGCCGCTTTCGGCGGCGCCGCTTTGGTGTGGGGCTCTGTGCTGACGATCAGCGTGAGGAAGCGAGGCACGATCGCGACGGGGTCTTGCTGTTGCAAGATCGAGATGGTGCCCGGCGTGACCAACAGGTTCTCGCCCGTATCGAGCGTGCCGTCGATGAAGGTCACCAGCGGGCTGGCCACGATCTTGGCCACGCGCAGTTGCTGGTCTGGCACCTTGGTGTGCACGGTGAGCACCGAATCAACGGTGAGGTTCAGTTGCTCGGCCAGCTTGGGTGACACCCACGCGGTGCCCGGACTGGGGCCAGTACCCGAGGCGACACCGTTGGCTTGGGTCATTTCGCCGGCGCGTCGGTAATCGACCTCGATCATCTTGGCCCGCGGTGACGGCGCGACGCCACGGTCGCTCGTAAGCGGCACCTCGATCGTTGCCGCCGCGGCTGCCGTCTTTATGCCCGCCACCGGCGAGCCGGCGAGTCGTGCGTTCGCGGCGGCCCAGTCGCCTTTGTTCTCGTAGGTGACTCGGGCGTCGAGGGGCCCGAGTTTGCTCACTGCTTGATCGCGGATCGATGCGGTGAAGCTGTCCGACACCGTGCCGCTGCCGACAATCAGGGCGGTGCCGAGGATGCATCCGAGCATCACAAGCGCGGCTTCACGCGGTCGGCGGACGGCGTTGCGCAACCCGATACGGCGCACCAGAGGCGATCGAATCGCGGCGATCGCCAGCCCGACGATGAGCAGGACGGCCAGCGCTGGCATTAGCTAGTCACAACTAGAACGGATCGTCGTACTGCACCGGTTCGGGCGCGCCGGTCGACATGGGGGTATTGGGCTGGCGGGGCTGCGGGCTGGGGTCGCTCAGCGGCACCCCCGGCGCGGCTTGCTCCGGCGCGGCGTGCTCCGGAGCTGTGTGTTGTGGCGCGGCGGCCGGTAACGGTGGTGGTGGCGGGATGTTTTCCGATGGCCCTCGATCGTCGACGCGGGCGGCTCGCGCGGGCGCGAAGTCTCCGAACGCGGCCACAGGTTCTGGCAGCGGTACCGGCGAAGGCATCACGAAGGGGTCGTCGGCGGGAGTCGCGCTGAGCATGCCCATGGCGTCGGTCGAATCGCGAATTTCTTGCAGCGCTTCTTCGAAGCTCTGCTTGCCCGCCTTGTTCCTCTTGCCCCGCTTCTCGCGTCGCTTCCGCTCGGCCTTGGGAGCCGGAGTCGGAGCCGGAGCGACGGGCTGCTTTATCGCGGCGGCGTTGGCCGCTCGCCGCTCGACCGGCGCACGGGTTGGTGATGGCCGGAAGATCGTGGCGTCGCGTCGCGTCATGTCGGCGTGCAGGCGGCCGTCTCGCATGTAGATTCGCCGCGAGGCCTGTTCGGCGATCGACTCGTCGTGGGTCACCAACACGATGGCGAGGCCGCCACGGTTTAGCTCGCGCAGCAACTCCATCACCGACTCGGCGGTATGCGAGTCGAGGTTGCCGGTCGGCTCGTCGGCCCATACGAGCTGCGGTCCGGCGGCCAGCGCACGCGCGATCGCCACGCGCTGCTGTTCGCCACCGGACAACGCGTTCGGCTGATGGGCCAAGCGATGGCCGAGACCGATTCGCTCAAGCGTCTTGCTCGCGGCCTCGCGGGCGTCATGGGGCTTGGCGCCGTTGAGCAAGAGCGGCAACTCGACGTTCTCAACGGCGGAGAACACCGGGACCAGGTTCCAGTTCTGGAAGATGAAGCCCATCACCTCCGACCGCAGGTGGCTCTGCTCTTTGTCCTTAAGGTCGTGGACGCTCTGGCCCTTGATCAGCACTCGTCCTCGGTCGATGCGGTCGAGCCCCGACAGACAGTTGAGCAGCGTCGTCTTGCCCGACCCTGACGGGCCGGTAATCGCCAGGAACTCGCCGGCGTGCACGGTGAGGCTGACGCCGTCGACGCCGATTACGTCCTCACTTTCAGTGACGTAGTGCTTGATCACGCCTTCGGCGTGCAGCAATGCCTCGCCCTCGTACTTCGGGGCGAGCGCGGTGTCGATCCAAGCATCTGACGTCGGCGGGGTTGCGGTCGATGGTTGTGGCGCAGGCGCGGGCGGCGTTACCGCCGCAGGAGTGACGACGTTGATCGGGGCTAACGCCGGCGGTGCGGCGGGGGCCGCAGCCGTAGCGGCTGCGAGCGAGGCGCCGCTGGCGTCGGCCACGACGCGGCCGTCACGCACGCGCACGACGCGAGGCGAGCTGGCTGCGATCTCGGGGTCGTGGGTGATGAGCACGACGGTCTGGCC